>CAIMBK010000001.1 GCA_903839195.1 uncultured Bacteroidota bacterium
GCAATTTCTTTGTTTCTTTTCCTATTCATATTTCAAAATATTTTTGCTCAACAGCCAAAAAAACCAGATGCTGGAACCCTTTTTCATCAAATACAAAAATTAAATTTTCTCGGAAGTGTGTTATACATCGCGGCGCATCCAGATGATGAAAACACGCGATTGATTTCCTATTTATCCAATGAAAAAAAAGCAAGAACGGGCTATCTTTCTTTAACTCGAGGCGATGGCGGACAGAATTTAATTGGCCCCGAATTGCGCGAAACACTTGGCGTAATCCGTACGCAAGAATTATTAGAAGCCAGAAAAATTGATGGCGGCGAACAATTTTTTACTCGTGCCAATGATTTTGGCTATTCCAAAAATCCAGATGAAACCCTTTCCATTTGGGACAAACAACAAGTTCTTAGCGATATGGTTTGGGCCATTCGCAAGTTTCAACCCGATGTTATAATCAATCGATTTGATCATCGTTCGCCAGGAACCACGCACGGGCATCATACCGCATCGGCAATTTTGAGCGTGGAAGCTTTTGATTTGGCAAATGATGCAAAAAGTTTTGAAAATCAATTTCAATTTGTAACGCTTTGGCAACCACAACGATTATTTTTCAATACTTCGTGGTGGTTTTATGGCAGCAAAGAAAAATTTAACGCAGCCGATAAATCCAATTTAAGTCAATTACAAATTGGCGTTTATTATCCGTTATTTGGAAAATCAAATCAAGAAATTGCAGCTTTAAGTAGAAGTCGTCACCAATCGCAAGGCTTTGGAAGTACTGGAACTCGGGGCGATGAATTGGAATATTTAGAATTTCTGAAAGGCAAATCCGTTGAAAATAAATCGAATCTATTTGAAGGAATTGACACGACTTGGAATCGAATTCCGGATGGAAAACCGATTGGGATTTTATTGGCATCGGTTGAAAATGAATTTGATTTTAAAAATCCTTCGGCAAGCATTCCAAAATTAGTTCAAGCCTATGAATTAATTCAAAAATTGAATGAAAATCATTGGAAAACCATTAAAACAGAAGAAATAAAGAAAATCATTTTAGCGTGTGGTGGTTTATTTTTAGAAGCGGTTGCCGATAATCAAACCGCAACAAAAGGAAGTGTGGTAAAAGTGCGTTTGGAAGCCATTAATCGAAGTAATCAACCGATGATTTTGAAATCGATTTCAGGTTTGGAAACTCCGGTTTTGGTTGCTGAAAATTTAATCAATAATTACGATTTCACTAAAACTATAGATTTTTCTGTTTCAAAAAACCTTGAATTTACTGCGCCTTATTGGCTAAAAGAAAAAGGAAGCGAAGGAATGTATCGCGTTGACAATCAAGAGAATATTGGAATTCCAGATGTTATTCGTCAAGCAAAAATTACTTTTATTATTGAAATTAATGGCGTTTCAATTCCATTTGACACCAACATTATTTATAAATATAATGATAGTGTGAAGGGTGAAATTTATAATCCGTTTGACATTGTTCCCGACGTGACTACTTCAATGCTAGAAAAAGTGACACTTTTTAATCCTGGAAAAAAGAAAATAATCGGAATCAAAATTAAAGCTGGAAAATCGAATATTGAGGGCGAATTATCATTAGAAATCCCAGACGATTGGAAAATTAAACCGCAAAAAATTCCATTTACCATCGAAACAATTGGCGAAGAAAAAACCGTTTGTTTTGAAGTTACAGCTCCAAAATCAGAAACGGAAATCGCTGCGAAATGTGTTGTTTTTATTAATGGAAATCGTTTCGATAAGGAACAAATTTGCACCAATTATGATCATATTTCCAAACAACAAATTGTAAAAACATCGGAAGCAAAGTTTATCAATTTTAACTTGAAAATTGGCAAAGAAAAAATCGCTTATATTATGGGCGCTGGCGATGAAGTGCCAAAATGTTTGAGTCAAATGGGCTATGAAGTTACCGTTATCAAACCTGAAACCATTTCGAAAGAACAATTGCTAAATTTTGATGTTGTAATGACGGGCGTTCGAGCTTATAATACGATTAAAGAATTGGCTTTTAAACAAGCTATTTTGTTGGATTTTGTAAAAGAAGGAAAAACGATGATTGTACAATACAATACAACCGACGAATTGGTGACCAAAAATATTGCGCCATTTTCCTTGAAAATTTCAAAAGACCGTGTGACCGAAGAAAATGCCGAAGTTCGATTTTTAGCGCCAGAAAACGTCGTTTTGAATTATCCAAATAAAATTTCTTCCAAAGATTTTGAAGGTTGGAAACAAGAACAAGGTTTGTATTATCCTAACGAATGGGATGCGGCTTTCACGCCCATAATTTCTTCCAATGACAAAAATGAAACTCCAAAAAACGGCGCAATATTAGTAGCGAAATATGGAAAAGGACATTATATTTATACCGGAATTAGTTTTTTTAGAGAACTTCCAGAAGGTGTTTCTGGAGCCTATCGTTTGATGGCTAATTTAATTTCAATTCAATAAAAATATGACAAATCATAAAACAACGCATTGGAAAAAAAGTTACACTTGGCTTTTGATTGCCAATATCATTTTTATAATTATTTTCTATTTAATAATGGAACTATTCTCATAAATTATGCAGCAATTGGATTGGATTATTCTTGCGGTTACTTTGCTTTTTATCGTGACTTATGGCGTTTGGAAAACTAGAGAAAGTGCCAAAAACGTTCAAGATTATATATTAGGCAATAATGAAACCCCTTGGTGGACGGTTGGACTTTCGGTAATGGCTACTCAAGCCAGCGCGATTACTTTTTTGTCAACACCAGGACAGGCGTATCATGACGGAATGGGATTTGTTCAATTTTACTTTGGATTGCCCATTGCGATGGTGGTTATTTGTGTCACTTTTATTCCTATATATTATAAACTCAAAGTTTTTACTGCATACGAATATTTAGAACAACGATTTGATGTAAAAACACGTTCATTGGCTGCCATACTTTTTTTGGTACAACGCGGACTAGGAACCGGTTTAACAATCTACGCGCCAGCCATTATTTTATCCACCTTGCTCGGATGGAATTTAACGCAATTGAATATCATTATTGGAACTTTGGTAATTATTTATACGTTTTCAGGGGGCACAAAAGCGGTAAATGTTACCCAGAAACATCAAATGTTTGTGATACTTTTCGGAATGATGGTCACTTTCTTTTTGATTTTGCACATGTTGCCGAACGATATGACTTTTGGAAACGCCCTTCACATTGCGGGCGCAAATGATAAAATGAAAATAGTCGACTTTTCATTTGACCCAGAAACCCGCTATACTTTTTGGAGCGGAATTACCGGCGGTTTTTTTCTAGCACTTTCCTACTTTGGAACCGACCAATCGCAAGTAGGACGCTATTTATCAGGGAAATCGGTTAAAGAAAGTCAAATGGGATTAATCATGAATGGTTTTCTGAAAGTTCCGATGCAGTTTTTCATATTGTTGATTGGCGTAATGGTATTTGTGTTTTTTCAATTCAATCCCGTTCCGTTGAATTTTAATCCAAATAATAAAATTATTATTGAAAAAAGTATTTATAAAGATTCCTACCACCAACTTGAAAAAAAACTAGTTGATTTGTCCGAAGAAAAAAAAGAATACAATCTTTTGTATATGGACCATTTGAATCAAAATTATGATAATCCAATTTTAAGAAAAAAACTAATTGCACTTTCTGAAAAAGAAAAAGATTTGCGCGAACAAGCCAAAGAAATCATCACCAAAGCCGATGCAAAAGCCGAAACAAATGATAAAGATTATGTTTTTATTCATTTCATACTAAATTATTTACCCAAAGGATTAATCGGATTGTTATTGGCGGTGATTCTATCGGCGGCAATGTCATCAACCGCTTCAGGTTTAAACGCTTTGGGTTCGACTACGGCGATAGATATTTATCGTCGAAATATTTCCAGCTCCAAATCGGAAAAACATTATGTTTATGCCACAAAATTTTTTACCCTATTTTGGGGAATTGTAGCTATTATGTTTGCCTGCGTGGGAACATTATTTGAAAATTTAATCCAATTGGTAAATATTGTAGGTTCTGTTTTTTACGGAACCGTTTTGGGAATATTTTTAGTAGGTTTTTATATTAAATATGTGAAAGCCAGAGCTATTTTCTGGGGAGCCA
>CAIMBK010000002.1 GCA_903839195.1 uncultured Bacteroidota bacterium
GCAATTCCGGCAGCTTGTTGTTCGGAAAGTTGGGAAGCATTTTTTCGATACCAATATTCCGAAGCCGCTTGAGCGCCATAAACTCCATCGCCCATTTCGATGCTATTTAGATACACTTCCATGATGCGTTCTTTGCCCCAAACCAATTCAATTAAACCTGTAAAATAGGCTTCCAAACCTTTTCGGATATAACTTCTTCCTTGCCACAAGAAAACATTTTTGGCGGTTTGTTGCGAAATGGTGCTTCCGCCTTTTATTTTTCGGCCGCGTTGGTTGTTTTTTAACGCTTTTTGCATCGCTAAAAAATCGAATCCATAATGTTTTAAGAACATACCGTCTTCACTTGCAATAACGGCTTTTTGTAGATTTGGCGAAATCTCTTCAAGCGAAACCCATTCGTGATTGCAAACCATTTCTTTTCCATTCCACTTATTTTCGATAGCGCGCGTGACCATCAAAGGAGTAAAAGGAATGGGTACAAACTTGAAAAGCAAGACAAAAAAGATAGAAATGGCAAAAAACCAAAGCAGTACTATTTTTAAAAATCGGACTATTTTTTTTAGCATTTTATTTTATTTAAATTAAATCAGCCAATTCGGTTCCTATCAAACTTCCGATGGCAACTCCCATTCCGCCTAATCGAACGCCGCAATAAACATGGTTCGAAAGTTGTTCGACAATGGGGTTTTTGGAAGCGCCCAATCCCATAATTCCGCTCCATCGGTGCTCGATTTGAAATTCAGTTTCAGGCAAAATTACTTCTTTTAATAATTGTTCCAACTTGTTTTGAATAATTTCTGTTTGTTGCAAATCGGTGGTGGTTTCGGATTCAAAGTCCAAGTTTCGGCCGCCGCCAAATAATATTCGGTCGCCAATATTTCTAAAATAATAATAGCCTTTATCAAAATGAAATGTCCCTTTTATATCCAAATTTGGAATTGGCTTCGTGATTAAAACCTGAGCCCGAGCTGGTTTTACTTGCCCATTTGTTAATTCGCTAGCAAAACCATTGGTTGCAAATAGTATTTTTTTAGTTCTAAAAGTAAAATTATCCAACGCCACTTCTACGTCATTTTCATGTTCGTGAAAACCCGTAACTGTTTGTTGGTTTAGTACTAAAATATCCTGTGAAATAGCTTGCTTTAAGAGCGCTTGCATCATATTTCCAGTATCAATTTGCGCTTCAAACGGATTAAAAATTAAATATTCTTGCGTGTTTTTAAATCCAAATCGGTCGATTTCTTTTGAAAAAACATCCGATTTGAAAAGCGGTTTTAATACTTCATTAATAAATGGCAATTTCTGAAAACATTCCGAAAAGGTATTTTCTTGGGACTTCAAAAAAAGTTCATATCCTCCAAAAGGTTTAAAATCAAGGGCGGCATCGCCCAATCTTTTTCGCAATAATTGTAATCCGTTCCAGCGTTTTTGTACCAATTGAATAACTTCTTCTTCGGAATGCGTTTTTAAGTCATCGATGATTTCGGAAAGACTCCCAAAACAGGCAAAGCCCGCATTTTTAGTACTTGCGCCCTGTGGCAACATTCCTTTTTCAAGAAGTAGTATTTTGCTTTCTGGAAACCTTTCGCGCAACCGAAGCGCAGCATGGAGCCCGACAATTCCGCTGCCTACAATCGTATAATCTACATTTGTAAACCAATTTTTCAGTTCCCAGTAACTTAGCTGCATGGTTTTTTATTTCAAAAGTAATAAAATTAGGGTTAGCAATTTATATAAAAA
>CAIMBK010000003.1 GCA_903839195.1 uncultured Bacteroidota bacterium
AAAAAGCAATTCAAGCTTATGAAATATTAATTTTGAAATATCCAGAAAAAAGTAGTTTCTTTGCAAACCGAATTTTAGATATACAGATTTTACAACAAAATAATAAATAACAATGAGTACATTTTCAATTTTTTTAGTATTAATAACAATCGTTTGTTTTCTTTTAATCATCGTAATAATGGTTCAAAACCCTAAAGGTGGAGGATTATCTTCTTCGATTGGTGGTTCTCAAATGATGGGTGGCGTTCAAAAAACAACTGATTTTTTAGACAAAAGCACTTGGACATTAGCCACTATATTAATTGCTTTAATTTTGCTTTCAAGTTTAAGTTTCACAGGTGCATTAAGTGATAGCGATTCAAAAATTATCGACAAAACACAACCTGCTGCTGCAACTCCTAAAAGTCCTGCCGCTGCAACAACACCAGCTCCAGTAAAAGCAACACCAGCTCCAGAAAAAAAATAATTTTTTTTTATAAATCAATATAGAAATGCCAGCCTGACAAAGCTGGCATTTTTTTATTAAATTTGTCAGGTTTTTACTAATGGCATAATTTCTGAATTCAGAAATACCATAAATTTATATAACACAAAAAAGATCATTATGGCCTTAAACATCAAACCACTTTCAGACAGAGTTTTAATAGAACCTGTTGCTGCAGAAACTAAAACTGCTTCCGGAATATTTATTCCCGACACAGCAAAAGAAAAACCACAAAAAGGATCCGTAGTAGCCGTAGGAAATGGAACCAACGATCACACCATGACTGTAAAAGTTGGCGATACCGTACTTTATGGAAAATACGCTGGAACGGAATTAAAGTTAGAAGGAAAAGATTATTTGATAATGAGAGAAGACGATATTTTGGCTATCATTTAATTAATTCAGATTAAAATCAATAAACTAACTTAGAAATTAAACTTAAAAAAATGGCAAAAGATATAAAATTTGATATAGAAGCACGTGACGGATTAAAACGCGGCGTTGATGCATTAGCAAATGCAGTTAAAGTAACATTAGGTCCAAAAGGACGAAATGTAATCATAGGAAAATCATTTGGTGGACCAACCGTTACTAAAGATGGTGTTACTGTTGCAAAAGAAATAGAATTAAAAGATCCATTGGAAAACATGGGCGCACAAATGGTAAAAGAAGTAGCTTCGAAAACCAACGATTTAGCTGGTGATGGAACTACAACTGCCACCGTTTTGGCACAAGCCATCGTGAAAGAAGGTTTAAAAAATGTTGCTGCAGGAGCCAATCCGATGGATTTGAAAAGAGGAATTGATAAAGCTGTTGAAGCCATCGTGGCTGATTTAGCCAAACAAGCAAAAGTAGTAGGAAGCGATTCTGAAAAAATAAAACAAATTGCCTCTATTTCTGCGAATAATGATGAAGTAATTGGCGAATTAATAGCCAACGCCTTTGCAAAAGTTGGAAAAGAAGGTGTAATCACCGTTGAAGAAGCCAAAGGAACCGACACTTATGTTGATGTTGTAGAAGGAATGCAATTTGACCGAGGTTATTTATCTCCTTATTTTGTTACCAATCCAGAAAAAATGGAAGCAGAATTAGAGAATCCTTATATTTTGTTATATGACAAAAAAGTATCCTCACTAAAAGAATTATTACCTGTTTTAGAACCTGTTGCGCAATCTGGAAAACCACTATTAATAATTGCGGAAGATGTTGATGGCGAAGCTTTGTCAACATTGGTAGTAAATAAACTTCGTGGAGCACTTAAAATTGCTGCCGTAAAAGCACCTGGTTTTGGTGATAGACGTAAAGCAATGTTGGAAGATATCGCTATTTTAACAGGCGGAACCGTAATTTCTGAAGAAAGAGGTTATACGTTAGAAAACACAACCATCGAAATGCTGGGAACTGCAAAACGAGTGAATATTGATAAAGACAATACAACAATTGTAAGTGGCGCTGGTGAAGCTGATATGATCAAAAATCGTGTCAATCAAATCAAGGGGCAAATGGAAACCACTACTTCTGATTATGACAAAGAAAAATTACAAGAACGTTTGGCTAAATTAGCTGGTGGTGTTGCAGTTTTATACGTTGGCGCCGCATCTGAAGTGGAAATGAAAGAAAAGAAAGACCGTGTTGACGATGCTTTACACGCCACTCGTGCCGCTGTTGAAGAAGGAATTGTTGCTGGTGGAGGCGTTGCCTTATTGCGAGCAAAAAATTCGCTATCAACTTTAAAAGCAGACAACGCAGATGAAGCCACTGGAATTCAAATTATTCTAAAAGCCGTAGAATCACCATTACGGACAATTGTAGAAAATGCAGGCCTTGAAGGTTCTGTTGTTGTTGCAAAAGTAGCCGAAGGAAAAGGCGATTTTGGTTATAATGCCAAAACAGATGAATATGTTGATATGCTTAAAGCAGGAATTATTGATCCTAAAAAAGTAACTCGAGTAGCGTTGGAAAACGCAGCCTCTGTTGCAGGAATGATTTTGACAACCGAATGTGCATTAGTAGAAATTAAAGAAGAAAACGCCGGAGGAAATGCTATGGGCGGAGGAATGCCTGGAATGATGTAAAATAAAATTGCTTTATAAATTAAATCCGCTTTGTCTTTCGATAAAGCGGATTTTTTTTGAGGACTATTATTGTTTTATAGTTGTTTTTTTCAATAGTTTAAAAAGCACTGGCAAAGTTGAAATTAGGATAATTCCAATAACTATATATTCAATATGGTCTTTCAAATCGATTCCTTTTTCTAGGAAAACACCATAAAGATAATGACCAGAAAAAATTAATACGAACGACCATAAAAAAGAACTTACGATATTGAAAAACATGAATTTTTTCTTATCCATGGTAACAATTCCTGCTACAATTGGCGCAAAAGTTCTGAAAATGGGTAAAAAACGCGCGAAGATTATTGCTTTTCCTCCATATCTTTCAAAGAAATCTTTGGATTGAATAAGGTATTTTTTCTTAAACCAAAAACTATCTTCTTTTTTAAACAAATAATAACCGCTTTTTGCCCCAAACCAATATCCAACCATATTCCCTAGAACGCCTGAAACTGCCACAAGAATGGATAAAATCATCACATTTGTAAAATCATTTTCTATAAACATAGCATTTTGAACCAAATCTTTGCTGTAAATTCCAGCAAGAAAAAGTAAACTATCGCCAGGCAAGAAAAAACCAGCAAAAAGGCCTGTTTCTGCAAAAACAATGAACAAAACAATGAATAACCCAACCTGAATTCCTCCAATTTGTAAAGTGATATAAAACTCAGGATTAAGCAGTTGGGTCCAATCGAAATTAGTCATAGTTGTTTTCTTGTCTATTTATTTTGTGAAAGTAACCAAAATTTAGATTACCCACAATTTATTAGCGCAATTTAGGGTATTATTAACGGAAGGTTAATACCTATTATTTCCGATCATATTGGCAACAACCCGGAAGTTTGTCATAAATTTCTATTAGCGCTTTTACCTCATCGGTATCATATCCAGCTTTGGCAACTGCCTTTTTCACGTCTAAAAGTGTTGCTTTTTCTTCGTTAAGAATCAAACTTAATTCGTGGGTTTCCGTGTTCCAAACTGCCGATTTTACTCCCGAAACAGAATAGGCTGCTTTCTGAATTCGATTCTGACATTGTTCACAATTTCCATTGACTTCAATGACAAATTTTGCGTTTTTGTTTTTCTTTTCTTGTGCTTGTGTTGAAAATGTTACTACTAATAACAAAATTCCGAATACTACTTTTTTCATTTTTATTAATTTATTTAAGGTTAATTGTTTGTAAATCATTTTATTTTAAATCGCAATCCGGCATAATACATTTGACCAAAAACGGGTGCATAAACAATTGATGCATCAAAATTGGGGCCAAAAGGACTGTCAGCGCCAAGGATGACTTTTTCTTGCTTGTAATTTCCAATGTTTTCTCCGCCAAAATACATTTCAAATGTACTCGAAAACAATCGGGTAATTTGCATGTTCATCACAGAAAATGATGGCGAAAATTCGGGTAATCTATCAGAAGTTGGATTTGTCGTTGTAATGGGTAATTGTTGTTCTCCAGTCCAATTAAAAGTAAAATCAAATTTCCAACGTTTTCCTTTTTCTGACAAATGGGTTTCATATTCTAAATTTCCAAAAAATCGATTCTTGGCTTGTAAATAGCGTTGGCTTCTTCCCGATAAATAATCGGTTTGAATATCATAATATTTATAGGCCGAACGAAAATTAAAATGTTTGGCCAATTCATAATTAAATTCGATTTGAAGGCTATTGGCAAATGACTTTCCATTCAAATTATAAAACAAAACTTGTTGGGCACTTTGAAACAAATCGACCACAACTTGGTTTTGAAAATCGGTTCGGAAAATATCAAACCCAATGTCGCCTTTTTTGCCAAAAAGCGTTATTCCTTGCGAAAAACTTAAACCATAATTCCAGGCAATTTCTGGATTTAATCCATAGATTTTCCCTCCCGAATTCAGTATATCAAAGGTTCGAGAACTATTAAAAAGCGCTTGGTTTTCGGCAAAAATATTGGGGCTTCGTTTTCCACGACCAGCCGAAAATCGTAGAACTCCTTTTTCCCAGGGCGTAAATCGAACGTGCAAACGCGGCGTGGCAAAAAAGCCTAATCGGTTGCTATTGTCGATTCTTCCGCCAAGAACCATGCTGAAATTGGACATGTTATCATATGTATATTCAAAAAAAGCTCCCACCGTATTGTCCGTTCTATCGTAAGTGTTTTGGAAGGCAAATTCTTGGTATTTATCAAAAGAAAAATTCAATCCCGTTGCAAATTTATGCATCGTATTGTGGATAATTGAATTGAAAATTAAGTTCGAATAATAGCTGGATTGTTTGATATTATATTGGTTGAGTCCAAAAAAAGATTCCTGATTATGACTATTAAATGCGTTTTGAAATCCGATACTTTGAAAAGGCATTTGAGGAAAAACATACCCCAATTTTGTAGAAATATCGACCCTTTCAGTATTTATTTCCGAGCCCCAATGCTGGGTTGTCAATCGATCTGAATCGGGATTAAAATCCATTTCGCCCGTTTGTTTTTTATCGTTCATGTATCGAAAATTAAGAAAACTCACCCACCCTTTTTCGGCATTTGTATATTGCCAACGATTTAAAACATTTATTTGTTTCGCCAATGGATTATCCAAAAAACCATCCGAATTCATGTCCAATTTGGAAGGCCTAGAATTTCCATGAACAAACAAACTACTACTCCATTTGTCGGAAATTTTACGATTAAAATGAGTATTCAATTCCATACGAGAATCCGAAGAACCATAGGCGTTTAAAAAAAACGGAATGTCCTTTGTGGGCTTAATTAATTCGGTATTAATTTGTCCTGAAATGCTTTCAAAACCATTCACAACCGAGCCCGCTCCTTTGGTAATTTGAATACTTTCAATCCAAGTACCAGGCGTAAAAGATAATCCATAGGCTTGTGAAGCACCCCGAACGGAAGGAATATTTTCTTCCGAAATAAGCAAATACGGACTAGTTAATCCGAGCATTTTGATTTGCTTGGTGCCTGTTAAAGCATCCGAAAAACTGACATCGATTGATGGATTTGTTTCGAAACTTTCGGCAAGATTGCAACAAGCGGCTTTGAGTAATTCTTTACTAGTAAGCAATGTTGTGTTTGCGGTTAATGTTTGTGATTTATAAAGTCCCGCTTTCTGACTTTGCACTTTTACTTCCTTTAAAGTATCTTGCGAATAGGAATTTAAAGCACAAAAAAATAGCAATAAGATAATTGATTTTTGATTTTGCATGTTGTTAATTTTATGTTTTCAAATAAAAATAAAGCACCATAAAGTGATTTAACTTATGAAAAATAAAATTAAGCGTAGAAAATAAATTGGCTATACAACTTAAAAAAAGGCGGCGCATTGGCATCACAAAAATAAGATGCAACTTGATTTTGTTTGAAATTGGAACAAAAAGAAGTGAAAATTGAATCCTTGTTTTCTACAGAAAAAGGAATTTGAAATTGAAAGGAAAAAGTTTTAGCATCAAATCCATCTGATTTTTTTTGAAAATGAAACACTTTGTCTTTACAACAACTTGATTTTTTTTCAACAACACCACAGCAATTTTCTTCAGCAGTATTTTCTAAAAAAAGGGATTTAATAGAAACCGATTCAATTTTATTGCCACAATAATGCACGTTAAATGCAAATCCTATGTTGGAAACCAACAAAAGAAAAGCTAAAAAGATACAAGTGTGTTTTCTAAAATTCATCTGACAAAGTTACAAATTAATCCAATAACTAAAATGCGAATACAAAAAAATTAAAGTCCCAAAATTAGGTTAGTTTTTTTGTTTTTGGAAGAAAAATGCAGGAATAAAAAGCAACAACAAAATGGGCTGAATTAAAAATCTTCGAATATAAAAAAGCGAAATTCGGTTCGGATTTTGGGTTAATTCTAGAGTAAAATAAAGGGCGCACAAAAGCACAACAAAAAATAGAATATAAAGCAATGTTGCAAATTTGGTCAATTCTAAATCCAAAAAAATCAAATACAAAATGGCTAATGAAATAATGGTGTTTAAAAAATATCGAAAAGTCAAACCGAATGCAAGTTGAAAAAAATCAACTTTTGGCAAATCCAGGTTGTTATCTAATTTGAAATATTTCAAAAAAGGATCGTAAAAAAGCTGGTTTTCATAAATTCGAATCAGGCCAAATAAGGCGATTAATAGGGCGATTATTCCTATTCTTAGAACCAAATATTTTTTATTTTTTTGCATAAATAGAAAATTTATAAACCCAAATTAACCAAAGTAGAAAAACAAACCCATAAATTATTAACGGAAATACAACATCGTGCAAAAAGGTTTCGTATTGTGGAAAATTAAAGAAAAGAACCGACAATAAAGAAACTCTTCCAATGTTTAAAATATGAATTGACAATCCGCCAAAAACAATAAAAAAGAGCGTTGGCTTCCATTTTCCGGTAAATGCGATAATGAAAGCAAAATATAAAATGATCACACTTACGGCATTACAACCTTCAACAATTCGGGAAATGTATTTGTTATTGTAATAAAACTTTACGCTCGCTTGGGACAAATGTGTTTCGGTTGCGGCGTTTTTATTAAAAAAGTGCAAAAGATTTTTGGATTGTTCGGCCACGAGTTTTGTAATACCATCGACTTCAAAAGTATTTTTATCATATTGATTCAAATAGCTTTGATATATAAAAGTCAACAACATATAGCTCAAGAAAAATTTAGCTAGAAAAAGTAAAAATGGCTTGTTTTGACTCCAATATTTTTTCAAAATTATATTTTTAACAAATTTATAAAAATAATACTGCTACAAATAAATACTTTTGTAAAAAATAAAAATAATATGAATTTTGAGATTTTAAAGGCCGAAGTAAAACGAATTATTAATGAGGCCGCAAAAAGTCGGGACGAAAAATTGGAACAAATTTGTCAATTATTGAGCGACCGCGTTCCTTATTATGATTGGGTTGGTTTTTATTTTGCGAATCATGAAACTAAAACGTTGCATCTTGGCCCGTATATTGGTGCCGCAACCGACCACACCATCATTCCGTTTGGAAAAGGAATTTGTGGGCAAGTAGCGGTTTCGAATGAAAATTTTGTAGTTCCGGACGTTCAGGCGCAGGATAATTATATTGCGTGCAGTTTTACGGTAAAATCGGAAATCGTGGTTCCTTTATTTGTTAATGGAGAGAATATCGGTCAAATTGATATTGATTCTAATGTTTTAGATCCTTTTACTGCTGCTGATGAGCGATTTTTGGAATTTGTCAATCAAGAAGTGGCTACTTTATTTGTATAAATTTAGGAAAGAATAAACGTCTTATTCATTGATTTTTAATGAATTGAAAAATAATTTGCATTTCATAATTCATAATTGATATTTATTTTTACCTTTGCACCCGTATATAAAAGATATATACCTACATAATAATCATTAAATAATATTGGCATGTATTTAACTAAAGAAGTTAAAGAGGAAATCTTCGCTAAACACGGAGAAGTAACAAACACAGGAAAGGCTGAAAGCCAAATCGCTTTGTTTACATTTAGAATTAGTCATTTGACTGAGCATTTGAAAAAAAATCGTCACGATTTTAACACGGAACGTTCGTTAGTAATTTTGGTAGGAAAAAGAAGAAGTCTTTTAGATTACTTAAAGAAAACGGAAATCAACAGATATCGTGAGATTATTAAAGAATTGAATATTAGAAAATAATCAATACAAAAGAGGTGCTCACGCGCCTCTTTTTTTTAGTCTTTTTTGTAAAAAAGACAACTTGACAAATTAAAAAAAGTTTGGTTTTTCATTGGATTTTAGCATTAACTACGCAATCCGCTTCGGCGGGACAAACAACACAACAATTCTGTCGACAGGCAGGAAAACCAATGTAAAATTAAAAAAGGAAAATTTATGATTCCACAATTATTTGTAGAAAGTATCGATTTAGGTGATGGCAGAAGCATCACAATCGAGACAGGTCGTTTAGCTAAACAAGCTGATGGTTCTGTAGTAGTAAGAATTGGTAAAACTGTAATCTTAGGAACAGTTGTATCATCAAGAAAAGCAAGTCCAGGTATCGATTTTTTACCCCTTACGGTAGATTATCGTGAAAAATTTGCTGCAGCAGGACGTTTTCCTGGAGGTTTCTTCAAAAGAGAAGCGCGTCCAAGTGACAACGAAGTGCTAACAATGCGATTAGTTGACCGTGTATTGCGTCCGCTTTTCCCAAATGATTATCATGCCGAAGTACAAGTGATGATTCAATTAATGTCACATGATGACGAAGTAATGCCAGACGCATTAGCAGGACTAGCAGCTTCAGCGGCATTGGCATTATCTGATATCCCATTTGAAACTTTAATTTCAGAAGCTAGAGTTGGAAGAATTGATGGTAAATTCATCATCAATCCAAGTCGTGCGCAATTGGAATTATCGGATATCGATATGATGATTGGTGCTTCAACAGATTCTATCGCAATGGTAGAAGGTGAGATGAAAGAAATTTCAGAAGCAGAAATGGTAGAAGCAATTAAATTTGCTCACGAACATATCAAAAACCAAATTGCAGCGCAAGAAAGATTAGCGAATGCTTTTGGTAAAAAAGAAGTTCGTACCTACGAAACCGAAAGAACAGACGATGCTATTTATGCAAAAGTAAAAGCAGCAGCTTACGATAAAATATACGCAATTGCAAGTAAAGGTTCTTCTAAACAAGAACGTACTGCTTCCTTTGACGCTGTAAAAGAAGAAGTTAAAGCGTTATTTACAGATGAAGAATTAGCAGAAAATGGAGACTTAGTTTCTAAATATTTTTATAAAACTAATAAAGAAGCGGTTCGTAACGTCACGTTAGATTTAGGAACACGTTTGGACGGTAGAAAAACTACAGAAATTAGACCAATTTGGTGTGAAGTAGATTATTTACCATCAGTTCACGGATCGGCATTATTTACTCGTGGAGAAACTCAAGCATTAGCAACAGCTACTTTGGGAACTTCAAGAGAAGCGAACCAAATTGATTCCCCATCTGAACAAGGAGAAGAAAAATTCTACTTGCACTATAATTTTCCCCCATTTTCAACAGGAGAAGCGCGTCCATTGAGAGGAACTTCAAGAAGAGAAGTGGGTCACGGAAACTTAGCGCAAAGAGCCTTGAAAAATATGATTCCTGCGGATTGTCCTTACACGATTCGTGTCGTTTCAGAAGTATTAGAATCTAATGGTTCGTCTTCTATGGCTACTGTTTGCGCAGGAACATTATCATTAATGGATGCTGGTATTCAAATGATTCGTCCTGTTTCAGGAATTGCGATGGGATTAATTACTGATGGAGAACGT
>CAIMBK010000004.1 GCA_903839195.1 uncultured Bacteroidota bacterium
ATTTAAAATAGTTAACTTGAATGCAAATATAGTTCGGTTTTTTTTAGAATTATTATAATTTCATTCAAACAATAAATAAACAAAAAAAACATCGAAAAAAGCCTTTATTCTCCTTCAATAATAGAATTACTGCCGCATCTATTTGTCTTATTTGTTATATTTGCAAAATAGTTACTTAACATTCAGAAAATACACCCAAAATAATGCAAGAAGAAATCCACAAAGCCTACGAAGTCATCAAAGAAGGCGGAATAATTCTCTATCCAACAGATACCGTTTGGGGAATTGGCTGCGATGCAACAAACCCAGAAGCCGTAGCAAAAATCTACAAACTCAAACAAAGAGCCGAAACACAAAGCATGATTGTATTGATGAATGGCGAAAAAATGATGTACAATGTTTTCAAAGACATTCCAGAAGTGGCTTGGCAAATTATGGATTTATCCGAAAAACCAACAACCATAATTCTTGACAAACCGAGAAACGTAGCGCCAAATCTCATTGCGACCGATAATACATTAGGAATTCGAATCGTAAAAGAACCTTTTTGCTTTAAATTAATGGAAAAAATGAAAAAACCATTAGTTTCAACATCGGCGAATATTTCGGGGCAACCCACACCAAAAACTTTCAAAGAAATAAGTCCAGAAATTATTAAGGGTGTCGACTATGTTGTAAATTTGCACCACGATAAAATTGCGGGAAAACCATCGACAATTATAAAATTGACAAACGATGCCCAAGTGAAGATTATTAGAAAATAAATGAATTACAAATTAGCGATAAACCATAAAATATTCGAAGTAATTTCTCAAGCTTCCGAAGAACTCAATATCGATTCGTATGTAATTGGTGGATTTGTTCGGGATTTGATTTTAGGCCGAGATTTTAAAAAAGATATTGATATTGTTGCCATTGGCAGCGGAATTGAACTCGCCCAAAAAGTAGCCAAACTGCTTCCAAACAAACCAAAAGTTCAAGTTTTCAAAACATACGGAACCGCAATGCTCCGTTTTGAAGATACCGAAATTGAATTTGTTGGCGCTCGAAAAGAATCCTATCATTTTGAAAGTCGGAATCCAGTGGTTGAAAATGGCACTTTAGAAGACGATCAAAACCGACGCGATTTTACGATAAATGCATTGGCTTTGTCATTAAATAAAAGAAATTTTGGCGAATTATCAGACCCTTTCGGCGGTTTATTGGATTTGGATCATAAAATCATCAAAACGCCTTTAAATCCTGACATTACTTTTTCGGACGACCCTTTACGAATGCTTCGTGCCATTCGGTTTGCTAATCAATTAGGTTTTGAAATCGAGGCAAATTCGCTTGAATCCATTACGAAAAATGCGGAACGTATTCATATTATTTCGGGCGAACGCATTGTGGATGAATTGAACAAAATTCTTGAAACCAAAAAACCATCTATTGGGTTTTTATTATTATATAAAACGGGTCTTTTAGACCTTATTCTTCCTGAATTAACCGCATTGAATCAGGTGGAAGAAATGGAAGGTCAAACCCATAAAAACAACTTTTATCACACATTAGAAGTCGTTGATAATATTTGCCCAAATACTGATGACGTTTGGCTACGATGGGCAGCTTTATTACACGATATTGGAAAGGCACCAACAAAAAAATTCAATAAAAAACAAGGTTGGACGTTTCATGGACATGAATTTTTAGGCGGGAAAATGGTCAAAAAAATCTTTGAAAGATTGCACATGCCGCTAAATCAAAAAATGAAATTCGTTCAAAAAATGGTCGTAATGAGTTCGCGTCCAATAGTTTTGTCGCAAGATATGGTTACGGATTCCGCGGTTCGTCGATTGGTTTTTGATGCTGGAGAAGATGTTGATAATTTGATGACGTTGTGCGAAGCCGACATTACTACTAAAAATCCGAGCAAATTCAAGAAATACCATAATAATTTTGATATTGTTCGAAAAAAAATAGTGGAAGTGGAAGAACGCGATCACGTTCGAAGTTTTCAGCCACCCATTTCTGGTGAAGAAATAATGGAATTATTTCAATTAAAACCCTCTAAAGAAATTGGAATTTTGAAAGAAGCGATTAAAGAAGCTATTTTGGAAGGTGAAATTCCAAATGAATATCAAGCGGCCTATGAATTTATGTTA
Source organism: uncultured Bacteroidota bacterium (assembly GCA_903839195.1). Lineage (GTDB taxonomy): Bacteria > Bacteroidota > Bacteroidia > Flavobacteriales > Flavobacteriaceae > Flavobacterium. Next base: position 2,145 of record CAIMBK010000004.1, read on the forward strand.
AAAAAAGCATTAAAATTGGGTCTCAATATTAACGCTTGTTGAATTAATTAGTAACGATGTTATCAATAAATTTGCAACAATAATTTTGGTATGAAAAAAGAAAATAAATCGGTTGTAGTTTGGCTGCTTTCGGGTTGCGTTTTAATCTTCATTATGGTGGTGGTTGGCGGAATCACCCGACTAACAAATTCGGGACTTTCCATGACCGATTGGCATTTGGTTACCGATACATTTCCACCCCTTTCTGAAGCCAAATGGGAAGAAGCTTTTGAACAATACAAACAATTTCCAGAATATCAAAAAATCAATATTCATAATGATTTTACACTTTCTGATTACAAATATATTTATTTTTGGGAATGGTTTCATCGCCTTATAGGGCGCGCCATTGGGTTGGTATTTATTGTGCCTTTCTTTTATTTTTTGGTTCGAAAAAAATTGGATAAAAGCACTATTTACAAATGCTTTATTCTTCTCGGTTTGGGCAGTCTTCAAGGATTTTTTGGTTGGTTTATGGTCAAAAGTGGTTTGATAGACAATCCCGATGTGAGTCATTTTAGACTCGCGTTGCATTTAACCACCGCATTTATCACTTTCGCATACACTTTTTGGGTGGCGCTAGATTTAATTTATCCTGAAAGAGTAAAAATTGAGAAATCGTTGCGAACAATCGCCCGATTTGCTTTGGCGTTTTTGCTTTTGCAAATAATTTATGGCGGATTTGTTGCTGGTTTAAATGCTGGCTTGGTTCACAACCATTGGCCGATGATGAGCGAAGAACAATTCATTCACGAAAGTGTATTTTTGGAACAAAAAAACCTGTTTTTAAGCTTTACCGAAGGAAAAAGCGGCGTTCAGTTTATTCATAGAACATTGGCGTATTTAGTGGTTGGCTTGATTGTTTTTTTATATATAAAATCCAAAAAACAGACCTTATCAAAGGCGCAAAATAATGGAATTGGAATTTTATTAGTTCTGGTATTTGCGCAATTTATTTTAGGCGTTTTTACCCTGATTTATGGCGTTCCCGTTTGGTTAGGACTTATACATCAAGTAAGTGCGTTTTTGTTGCTTTCGGCCATGACGTTCACTTTACACCGTTTATCAAAATAATATTACAGACTATATTGTCGCATTTCTTTGTTTGAATTCTAATTAATGTCAAAACTTACCGCTCAAGATAAATTCCTAGATTTATCCGATTATGGTAGACCTTTAGGAAAATGGTTTGCCAATTTGTTAAAAAATACCCGCTTCACGCCTATTCACGTTACGCTTCTTTTTGGAATTTCTGGATTACTCGCGATTTTTTTCATTTTGAATCATCAATTTTATATCGCTGGATTTTTCATTGTTTTAAAATCCATTATTGACGCCGCTGATGGCGAATTGGCAAGGTTAAAAAACACCCCTTCGTATGTTGGAAGATATTTGGATAGTATTTTTGATATTATCCTGAATTTTATGTTTTTTATGGCCATTTGTTATGTTTCAAAAACGACTATTTGGTGGACAATTTTAGCATTTTTTGGCTTACAATTACAAGGTACTTTATACAATTATTATTACGTTATTTTACGAAATAAATCGGTTGGCGGAGATACAACAAGTAAAATTTTCGAATACAAAACCCCAAAAGCATTACCCGGCGAAACCCAAAAATCAGTTGCTATTTTGTTTGTAATTTACACAGTTGTTTATGGAACATTCGACAAGATAATTCACTTTCTAGACCAAGATGCTTACAAAGTAAAATCGTTTCCCAATTGGTTTATGACGTTGCTTTCCATTTACGGATTGGGTTTTCAATTGTTGCTAATTGCGATTATGCTACCCATGAATTTAATTGAATACATCGTTCCGTTTTTCATTATTTATACTTTGTTTATCTTCGTATTAATTGGTATTCGAAAAACCATTTTTAAGACTTAAAAACACCATAGATTAAATTGATAGTAATTATTTAA
>CAIMBK010000005.1 GCA_903839195.1 uncultured Bacteroidota bacterium
AGCCCAAGTTTCGGAAAAACAATCCAAACCACTGACGTCAATTGATGATTATTTGCAAAAATCACCAAAAGTTGATATGATTAAGCGTGGTGCTTATGCTTGGGAGCCGATAATTAATAGTATGCCAACGGAAAGAACCTTGATAACCATTGATGGAATGCGAATTTTTGGTGCTTGTACAGATAAAATGGATCCCATAACTTCCTATATAGAAGTATCAAATTTATCGGAGGCAACAATTAGTTCTGGTCAAGAAGGGGCTTGTTTTGGAAGTACAATTGGCGGTTCTATTGACTTAAAACGAAATCAATCATCATTTGGAAATCAAAATTGGGATTTTAGTTTAAACTCAGGTTTTGAAACCAATAACAAGCAAAAAATTATCGGAACAGCATTTAATTATTCCGATAAATTGTTTTATGTTGACACCGATTTTATGTTTCGTGATGCCGAAAATTATAAAGCTGGTGGCAATCAAGAAATCTTGTTTTCTCAATTTAAAAAGGTCAACTTTTCAGAAACTATTGGCTATAAATTACATACAAATAAACGCATTGAAGCGTCATTTATTTATGATAAAGCTACCAATATCGGTTATCCAGCTTTGCCAATGGATGTAGCTGTTGCGGAGGCAATAATCACCGCATTAAAATTTGAGTATTTGCCAAAAGTATCACCGATAAAAAAATGGGAAACAAAATTGTATTTCAATACTATAAGTCATAAAATGGACGATACAAAACGACCTTTTGTTGCAATTCACATGGACATGCCAGGTTGGAGTAAAACGTATGGATATTACACTAAAATTAATGGAAATTATAAAAACCATTACTTTTTAGTAAATGCAAATTCTTTTTACAATAAATCTGTTGCCGAAATGACAATGTATCCAAATAATCCAAATGAAAACCCAATGTTTATGTACACTTGGCCTGATGTGAGTACTTTTTATAATGGTTTTTTCATAGAAGATAATTACGCTTTAAATTGTCATTCAAGTCTTAAAATTTCAGTGTCACTTGGAAGCCATATAAATAGAGTTGAAAGTCAATTTGGATTGGAAAGTTTGCAAATTTTTTATCCAAATATGAAAGCCCGAAACAATAGGATATTAAAAAGCATCTCCTCTAATTACAATTACAATCTGCAAGGTTTTGAATATGGAGTTGGTTTTGGATATGGCGAAAGAGCACCTTCAGTTTCTGAAGGATATGGGTTTTATTTATTCAATAGTTTTGATGGTTTTGATAACATTGGAACCCCAAATTTAAAAAATGAAAATTCCATAGAAGGCAATGCTTTTATTGGATTTAAAACCAAAAATGGCAGTGCTAAAATAGCCTCTTCTTACTTTCATATTTCAAATTATATCGTGGCAAAACCAAGTATAGATTTGATTCCTATGACAATTGGGGCAAATGGGGTTAAAATATATTCGGCGCTTGATTATGCTACAATTTTTAACATTAGTTTAGTAACGGAATTCAACATTTCAAAGCTACTAAAATGGCATTCTCAATTGGTTTACAGTCGTGGGAAAGATATTGAAAATGTGAATTTACCATTCATTAGTCCGCTTAGTTATTTATCCTCTTTTGTGTTTAGTAAAGGCATGTTTTCTGCAGAATTTTCAGTTCAAGGAAATGCAAATCAAGATAATTTTAGCGCAATTTATGGGGAAGATAAAACTCCAGATTACGCAATTTTAAATAGTAGTTTTGGATACAAATTACTTTTTAGCAAAAGTAAAATAACAATGAAATTAGGCGTTGAAAATATTCTTGACACTTATTATTCAACCTATTCCGATTGGAATAATTTCCCTAGGCAAGGAAGAAATATTTTTATTAATCTAAATTATAGTTTGTAAATAAATTTATTAAAAAAGGGAACTCAATTGAGTTCCCTTTTTTAATTATTTTCCTTCAAATCTTGATTTTAAATCAGCGGCTACCTTTTCATAAGAATCAGCAAATTGCTTATCATCGTAACTCAAACGAAGTAATTTGAAATCGGTCAAATATTTATTGGCTTTTTCAAATTCATTGGTCATGATTGTAGCAAAAATCAAATTTTTCAAAATTGCTGTTCCTACTTTTTCATCAATTCGGGCTTTACTGTCGTCATAATTGACTTCAGTAATCGTTTTTTCCCAAATTGCAATTGCATTTGCAATGTCTTTTACAGCATCTTCTTGGTGTTCTGTATAGTTTTTATATCCAGAAATAGCAAAATCTCTCGCTTTTTCAACATCATCATATTCTCCTTTTCGGTTTTTTACATAATATAAAACCGCAGAACGAGTCAATTTTGTATAACCATATTGATCATTCAAAAAGGCATTAATATTGGACATAATCGTCTCCACTTCTTGTCTTTCGATATAGTTTCTAGTCGGTTTTGAGCTTGTGTTTTTAACTTGAAAATCGCCAGTTGTTTGAAAAACGCTGCTAACTAAGGCTTTGTTGTCAACAATAACTTGAAGTGTTGTAGGATGACGGTATTTGGTTACGAATTGGGTTTGTTTGGTATAAAATTTCTCTTTTGTTTGTGGATTATAATTTTCCACATTTATCAAAGTGGCAACAGGTTCAATATATTCAAAACCTTTAAAATCAATTTTGATTTGAATTCCATCAGTTCCTTCGCCAAAACCATTTAATTTAATATATGTTTTAGCTAAGGTTTCGGGATTAAAAATAATTACATCGCCTGTATTTATGGATTCGATTCTTGGTTCTTGTGGTGGATAATAATAAGGTTTTTCAGGAATTTGAAGTCTGGGTTTTTGGTCAATTAGAGCCAGTCTTTCCAAGGTGCTCATTTTGTTAAATTGATCCGATTCCAATTTGTATTTTTCTTTTGCTTCTTCGACTCTTTTATTATAGGCAACCATGGTAACCTCGGTAAAATTTTTCTCAGCAGCTTTAATTACGTTTGGAAAATCAATTAAATCTCTTTGGTATTTTTCTTCCGCGATTTTTCTAAAAGAACTATCATCTTTCAAATAAGGCGTTGAAACCGAAACACTGTAATTTTTGACGTTTCCAGGTAAGGTTTTTTTAGGAAAAAGGGTTTGTGTAAAATAAACTCTTGCAGTTTCAATTGATTGTCCATTGGCAAAACCAAAACCACATAAAAATACTAATATCGCTATATTTTTTTTCATTTCTTAATTATTAAAAAGTTAAATAACCAAATTTCTCATTACTTCCTGATTTGGCTCGAACGATATATTTTCCGTCTTTTATTTTAACTAAAAAAGTCGTGTCTAAATCGAAATTTTCCTCAAAACCATAATTGTATCTGTATTTTAACTCCAATCCAGTTTCAGGAATTAGAGTATTTGAAATTAAGTTACCATTGGCATCATAAGTGTCAAAAGCGGTAAAACGATCGTCCATTACATAGCGATCAATTTTTGTTTTTTGAGTGTCATTATACAAAAGAATAAGTTGGTTATTATTCAATATTGGCATATAAGAAAGGAAAGTACCATTGTCATTTGTGGTGTTTGGTTCGTCATATTTTAATTCTTTTTTCCATTCTAATTTTCCAGTTTCGTTATCTAATTTCCCGAAAACAAAGGCAGTATTGGAATAGAAATTGTCTTTTTCAAAATTGTATCCTCCGGCTCCAGGAACAGGTGGTTTGTTTTTTTGTAATAAAAACATTTTATCCGCAAAAAGCCAAGTTTTTAATCCGTCGAAAGTGAAATCTTTCAAGTTCAAGCCTGGAATTTCTCCTGTTTCATTCGCTTCAATGTATTTTTTCTCCCCTTTTCCGTTAAATCTAGCAGCGTAAACACCAGCTGCGGGAAGACCGCCGCCATACATTTGAACTCCTTTAGATCCAATTCTTGTGTATAATCCATGTAAGTAAAAATCATCGCCATCAAAATGACCTTGGAATTGATAAATTTGAAAATCATTATCAAATTTCAAGCTAGTTTCTTGCATTGTAGGAGCATTTCCATCCCAATAAAAAACAGTTTTGAAAGGTTTCATTTTTGCCAATTCAATTTCTTTTACGACAAAAACAGTTCCTTGATTGGACACAAATAATTTTGGCTCAGATTGATTTCTATTCATGTATTGCGATTCAAATGAAATTTCTTTAACTACCTTAAAGTCTTTATCAACAAGAGTTACATTAACTTTTTCATTTGTTTTTTTGTCAAAATTATATTGTTTATAAACAGCATAAAACATTTTATTTGGCGATTGAGAAATGAAATAACTTGAATTTCTCGTTGGCATTGAAGTAATCAAAGCTGGTTTTGATTTTTCATTTGTTTCTAAATTCACCCGTTGCCAATACAATTCGCGTTCTTTGGTTTTGGTATTAAAATCGTCTAAGAAAATGATATTTGAAATTCCTTTTTCAGTGAACATTTCTAAATGCGTTTGCGTTGCAAGTCCCATTAATGGTTGTTCAATACTTAAATCATTTGTTTTTTCTTTGTTTAAATTGGTTAAAGAATAAACATTGGATTTTACAACTTTATTAAAAACTTTATCATTGTAAATGGAGTTCGTTTGATAAAATTTTGCATCAACGGTATTATTGATTTTCGCATCTGTTTCTTTTAAAGATGGCGAAGCTGTTCCCCAAGTGAATGTTTGAGCGTTACTATTCGAAATTGTCAGGCAAATGATTGCCAGTAAAAAGATTTTTGGTGTTAGTTTCATGTTTTTATTTTATGCTGTTAATTCTACTATTTTATTTTCTCCAATTAAGGAAACTTTTATCAATCCGTGTTTAGAAAGTCCTTTCATTGCGGCGTCCCATTTTTTGCCACTTAAATCTGATTTTATTCTTAAAAAACCTAAATCCAATTTGCTTTCATTGGCTTTCAATAAATCAATAATCAATTTTTCTTCTTCTAATAATTCAATTTGGACTTGTTTTTTCTCTGGTCGCATTTGTGGGAAAAATAACACTTCCTGAATTGATGAATTATTGGTTAGAAACATCATTAATCGGTCCATTCCAATTCCCAAGCCAGAAGTTGGCGGCATTCCATATTCTAAAGCACGAAGAAAATCTTCATCGATAATTCCGGTAGCTTCATCATCGCCTTTTTCGGACAATCGCATTTGTTCTTCAAAACGTTCTCTTTGATCAATTGGGTCGTTCAATTCAGAATAAGCATTGGCCACTTCTTTTCCACAAACCATCAATTCGAATCGCTCGGTTAATTCTGGATTATCGCGGTGTTGTTTGCATAACGGTGACATTTCTTTTGGATAATCGGTTATAAAAGTGGGTTGAATGTAATTTGCTTCGCATTTTGCGCCGAAAATTTCATCAATTAATTTTCCTTTACCCATGGTTTCATCTACTTCAATTCCCATTCCTTTTGCAGCTTCGAATAATTGGCTTTCCGTTTTTCCAGAAATATCAAATCCAGTAAAATTTTTGATCGCATCGGTCATTGTGACACGGGCGTATGGTGCTTTGAAGTTCACTTTATGTTCGCCAAAAGTCGCTTCGGAAGTTCCGTTTACACTAATGGCGCAATGTTCCAATAAATTTTCCGTGAATTTCATCATCCAATTGTAGTCTTTATAGGCCACATAAATTTCCATAGCGGTGAATTCAGGATTGTGCGTTCGGTCCATTCCTTCGTTTCTGAAGTTTTTCGAAAATTCATAAACGCCTTCAAAACCGCCAACAATTAATCTTTTTAAATATAATTCATTGGCAATCCGCATATATAATGGAATATCGAGCGAATTATGATGCGTCATAAACGGACGGGCTGCTGCGCCACCAGGAATTGGTTGTAATACAGGTGTTTCAACTTCTAAATAGCCTTTGTCATTAAAAAACGAACGCATGGCATTGAACAATTTAGTTCGTTTGATGAATGTCGCTTTCACATGATCATTCACAGTCAAATCGACGTAACGTCTTCGATAACGTTGTTCTGGATCTGCAAAGGCATCGTGCGTTTTTCCGTCAGCATCTGTTTTTACAACTGGAAGAGGTTTTAGCGCTTTCGCCAAAACGGTTAATCCATATATATGTATAGAAATTTCGCCAACTTGCGTTTTGAAAACAGTTCCTCGAACGCCAATAAAATCGCCAATATCTAATAGTTTTTTGAAAACAACGTTGTACATTGTTTTTTCTTCGTCATTTGAAATGTCATCTCTTGAAACATAAATTTGAATACGTCCTTCAGCGTCTTTTAATTCTGCAAATGACGCTTTTCCCATGATTCGTTTTCCCATTAATCGACCTGCTAAAACGACTTCTTTGCCTTCAAATTTTTCAAAATTAGAAAGAATTTCGCTGGAATAAGCGGTGGTAACAAATTCGGCTGCGGGATAGGGTTCAATGCCTAAATTGCGCAATTCGGTGAGTGCTTCTCTACGAAGTATTTCTTGTTCGGATAATGCCATTGGAATCAATTTTTATGATTGCAAAGATAGTTAAATTTGAAAGTGTTGCAATTTGAAAATTTGAAAATTAATTTGACTTTCCATTTAAAGTTATTTTAGTATTTTACTTTGTAACTTTGCAACACAAATAAATGCAATGAATAAAAACATCCAATTTCAAGATCTCGGATTAAAAGACTACAAAGCTACTTGGGAGTTTCAGGAAGATTTGTTTCGTGAAATTGTGGATTTAAAAATCAAAAATAGGAGGGAGGAAACTAATTTGCAAACGCCAAATTATTTTTTATTTGTAGAACATCCGCATGTTTATACGTTAGGAAAAAGTGGCGATTTGGAGAATTTGCTTTTATCCGAAAAACAGTTGGCGGCAAAAGGAGCTACTTTCTACAAAATTAATCGAGGCGGCGATATTACGTATCATGGACCCGGACAAATTGTTGGATATCCAATTTTGGACTTAGACCATTTTTTTACAGACATTCATAAATATTTACGATTTTTAGAAGAAGTTATTATTTTAACCTTGGCAGAATATGGATTAGAATGTTCAAGAAGCGAAGGCGAGACGGGAGTTTGGCTTGGAGTTGGAACGCCATTTGCAAGAAAAATATGTGCTTTAGGAGTTCGCGCTTCTCGCTGGGTTACGATGCATGGATTTGCGTTGAATGTAAATTGCGATTTGGGTTATTTTGATAATATTATTCCTTGTGGGATTCGAGGCAAAGCTGTAACTACTTTAAATGTTGAGCTTGGAGTTGAAAAAGTTGATGAAGAGGAAGTGAAAGCAAAAATCTTGAAGCATTTTGCGGCATTATTTGAATGTTCTTTTGTTCCAAAAAATTAAATTTCCAATTTTAGTTGTTCGGGTAATAATCGAAAAGTGATTCGGTGGTATTTTGTTATGCCATATTTCCGAATGGCTTCTCGATGTTCTTTTGTTGGATAGCCTTTATTTTGTTTCCAATTATACATTGGAAATTCTTCGTGAATTGTATTCATATACTCATCCCGATACGTTTTTGCCAAAATTGACGCGGCCGCAATACTCATGTACTTTGCATCCCCTTTAATTATACAAGTATGCGGAATGTTTGCAACGGGTTTAAATCGGTTTCCATCTACAATAATATGTATAGGTAATGGATTTAGTTTTAAAACAGATTCTTGCATGGCTTTTATTGATGCGTTTAAAATGTTGATTTCATCTATTATTTTTGGTTCTAAATGCGTAACGGCATAACTTACAGCTTCTGTTTCAAGAATGGGTTTTAAAATTTCTCTATTTTTTTCAGACAATTGCTTGGAATCGTTTATTAATTCGTTTTTAAAATTTTTCGGAAGAATTATAGCCGCTGCGGTAACGGGTCCTGCGAGACATCCTCGGCCGGCTTCATCTGTTCCAGCTTCATAATACAGATTTGAAAAATTGCTTTTTAACATTAAATTAATATTGAATATTTCAATACAAAACTAAGAAAATAGTTTGTTAATTATTAATTTTTAACCCAAGTTCTAACTAATAATTCACACTATTAGAAATAACTTTAACAATAGTAAATTATTTTTTTTTTAAAAAAGTTTGGTTAATTAAGAAATTATTAAGAAGTTTGCTGAATAACTAACTCAAATAAAACAAATATGAGATCAAAGTTCAAATGGATTTTTGCGCTACTATTAGCGTTATCAATGCAGTTTTCTTTTGCACAAGAGAGAACTGTCACAGGAGTTGTTTCTGATAAATCAGGAGCACTACCAGGAGCAAATGTTGTTGTCAAAGGTACAACAAGAGGAACTCAAACCGATGTTGATGGAAAATTTTCTATCAAAGCAAAAACAGGAGATGTATTAGTAGTATCTTTTGTTGGAATGACTGAAACTACGGCAAAAGTAGGATCGTCAAACACTGTAAATGTAACAATGCAGGAAGGTGTAAGTTTGGAAACAGTAGTAGTTACTGGTTTTGGTATTAAAAGAAAAACTAAAGATTTGGCTTATGCAACAAAAAATGTTGAAGCAAAAGAATTGGTTCAGGCAGCTCCAATTAATGCAGTTACTGCATTAGCGGGAAAAGTTTCTGGTTTAAATATCATAACAAGAAACAACGGCGTTAATCCATCAACAGCGATTATCCTTCGTGGATACAAATCGATGACAGGAGATAATGCTGCATTAATTGTAATCGATGGGGTTATTCAAGCTAATACAGCTTTGGATAACTTGAATCCAAACGATATTGTTTCTGCTAACGTTTTGAAAGGAGCTTCTGCAACAGCGTTGTACGGTTCTCAAGGAAAAAATGGTGCGGTAATCGTTACAACCAAACAAGGAAAAATTGGAACTGCTTTAGAGGTTAGTTACAATACTAGCTACACTTTGGAGCAAGTAAAATATTTTCCAGAATTACAAACTACATTCGGACCTGGTAATAACAACCAATATGATCCTTATGAAAACACAAGTTGGGGTCCTAGATTTGATGGACAGCCAAGACGTTTAGGCCCAATCTTAGCGGATGGAACGTACCAAACAGTTAATTATTCTGCTATTAAAAATAACAGAAGAGATTTCTTTGTAGATGGTATAACTACTATTAACGGAGTATCATTAAGCGGTGGTGATGATAAATCAACATTCTTTTTCTCAGCACAACGTGCCGATATCTCTGGTATTACGCCAAGTGACAAATACACTAAAGACAACTTTAGATTAAACGCTTCTAGAAAAGGAGAAAACATGAAAGTTTCGACTAATGTTGCTTACTTTTCTGACAAAAGTGATGTAGCTGGTGCTGGTGGATATCAAGGTAGAGATTTGTACTGGAGTATCATCAATACGCCTGCTAACGTTCCGTTAACAAGCTATAAAGATTGGAAAAATAACCCTTTTGCACAACCAGAAGGCTATTTTAATGAGTACTACCAAAATCCTTACATGCTTGTTGATTTAGCAAGAGATACTAGAAGAGCAAATAGATTGAACGCTAATGTTAAATTTGACTATGACTTTAACGATTGGATTTCTGCTAGTTATACTTTAGCAGGTACTTTCTTTAATTCTTATGCAAAAAACACTAGAGCAGCGATTACTTATAATCCAGCTTTAGCGCCAACAAGAACTGATGCGAACACTGTAGCTTCTGTTGCTGAAGCGATGAGCACTAACACACGTGTGAACTCGGATTTATTGTTAAAATTTGACAAAAAATTAAACGAATCTTTCAAAACTACTTTAATCTTAGGAAATGCTGTTAGTACCTATAGACAAAATGATTTAAGTTTAAGTGGAGACAATTTATTTGTGCCTAATTTATACAATCCATCTGTAAGAACAGGAGAGTTATCAGGAGCTTCAGGTATTTATGAAGAAAGAAAAGTAGGTTATTTTGCTGATTTAACAGTTGGATACAAAGACTTCTTAACTTTCAATGGTGCTTATCGTTATGATCAATCATCTACTTTGCCTTTAGATGCAAATGGATTTGATTTCTTTACTTATGGTACCGCTTTGACTTTAACAGATGCAGTTCCTGCTCTCAAAAGTGATATCATCAATTTCTGGAAATTCAATTTGAGTTATGCTAGTGTTGGGGGGTCTCCTTCAATTGGTTTTATCAATGAACTTTATGGAACACCAACAGGATTTCCTTTTGGAACAACAACAGGTTTATCAGTTCCAACATCTGCTGCAAGTATGAAATTTACTCCTTCTTATACTAAAAGTTTTGAGATGGGTACTGAAATGGACTTGTTCAAGAAAAGAGTTAGCATTGGAATTAACTATTACAACTCAACTTCTACAAATGACTTCTTGTCTGCAGGAACATCAGCCGCTTCAGGAATTAGTTCTTTGAGATTGAATGCTGGTGAAATGCTAAATAAAGGTATCGAGGTAGACTTGAGCGGAACGGTTCTTAAAGCTAAAGATTTTGATTGGAAAGTGGGCGCTAACTTCTCTAAAATTAGCAATGAAGTAATTTCATTGTCTGATGGAGCAGAAAGATTACAAACTGGTTTAGCCACTTCTGAAGTAGGAGTTTATGCTCAAGTGGGTCAATCTTTTCCTTCTCTTTATGGAACAGCTTATACAAGAGATGATCAAGGTAGAGTGGTTATTGATGCCAACACTGGAAATCCAATTGTAAGTTCAGAATTGAAATATTTAGGAGCTACTACACCTGATTTTATTTTAGGTTTAAACTCTACTATTAAATTCAAACAATTTACTTTAACTGCTGTTGCGGATTACAAAACAGGTCATGTTTACTATAACAACTTAGTAGATGCTTTAGAGTTTACCGGTTCTACACTTCATAGTGTAACTTCTGGAAGACAACCTTTCATCTTCCCTAATTCGTCTTACGAAACGGCTCCTGGGGTTTACACTGCAAATACAAACATCACAACTGCTGATGGAGCATTTGACTTCTGGGTAAACACATACAACTCAATTAAAGAAAACTATGTTGTGGATGCAACTACTTTCAAATTGCGTGAAGTAGCCTTAAATTATGAGCTTCCTGCAAGCTACATAAAAAACACATTCATTAAAAGTGTATCTTTTGGTTTAGTAGCTAGAAACATCATGATGTTGCGTTCGGCTCAAAACAAATACACTGATCCTGAATTTACAAACGACGGTCAACAAGTAACTGGTTTTGGAACACAAACTCAATTGCCTCCAACTGCTTCTTACGGTTTCAAGATGGATGTTAAATTTTAATTTTAATTAGATATGAAAATTTTAAATAAATTATTTATTGCTCTTTTCGCCGTTTTTTCAATGGCCTCTTGCAGCAACGACTTTTTCGATGTGAATGAAAGTCAAAACAGTCCAGTTTCATCTACTCCAAAACTATCTTTGCCAGTTGCTCAAAAGTATACTGTAGATATGTTAAATGGTGGATACAACTCGTATAACACACTTGGTAACTTATGGTCTTATTCATGGGCTGCAGGTGGAGATTATATCTGGTATACCGATGAAACTAAATACTTAGTTACTTCTGGTTTTAGAACCGCTACTTTCAATAGTACTTATTTATTGCCATTAAATAATTATGATATTATTGAGAAAAACACGGCTCCTGAAAACGCTAATTATGTAGCTATTGCTAAAATCATGAAAGCATTTCACTTTCAATACTTAGTAGATGCTTATGGTAACGTTCCTTATTCTGAGGCTTTCCAAAGACAAGCGAATACTACTCCTAAATATGATGATGCAAAAGACATCTATGATGATTTGCTTGTTCAGTTAACTGCGGCTCAAACATTAATTGCTGCTTCAGCTTCCGATGCTACTGTATTAACCCCAGCTTCAGATGTTATGATGCATGGTGATATGGCTAAATGGGCTAAGTTTGCAAACACTATCAAATTGAGAATCTTATTGCGTCAATCCGAAATTGGAGTAATTGATTATTCAAGTGTTAACAATGGAATTGGATTCTTAGGAGCTGGCGAAACAGTTTACTGTAACCCAGGGTATTCTAACGAAACGAACAAGCAAAACCCATTCTATGCTTCATTTGGTAAAACTGCCGCCGGTGATGCTGCTTCAAATTCAAACGCTACAAGAGCTTCCGATTATGCTATCACTAAATTAAGCGGTGACCCAAGAAGATCAAGATTATTTGCAGCGGTTGGAACAACTACTAATTATGTTGGAATTGCTCAAAATCAACCTGCGGGTCTTGCTTCTTCAAACTTATCTGGAATCGGACCTGGTTTGTTATCAAGTTCTTCACAAAATGCTATTATCATGCAAGCGGCAGAAAGTTTGTTATTACAAGCAGAAGCTGTAGCAAGAGGATTCATTCCTGGAGATGCTGCAGCGCTTTACAACGCAGCGGTTCAAGCATCATTTGATGAGCTAGGTGCTGGTGCAGCAACTACGTATCTTGGAACTAATGCATATCCTGCTGGAACATTAGCTCAAAATGTAGGTGCAATCATCTATCAAAAATGGATTGCATTAATGGGAACTAATGGATTTGAAGTATGGATTGAAAACAGAAGAACAGGTTATCCTGATATTCCTGTAGCACCAAATGCAACTAGCACCGTTTTACCGGTTCGTTTGTTGTATCCATCTACTGAATATGGTACGAACCCAGGTAATGTTCCTGCTCAAACTTCTGGTGATGCATTTACTTCTAAAGTATTTTGGGATAATTAGTAGTATTAATCAATAAAATTATAAAACATGAAAAATATATTTAAAAAATTATTCCTTCTAACTTTACTTGCTGGCGCAGTTTCTTCTTGCGACATGGGTAATGACAAGGAATTGAATTATGGAAATGAAGCTTTCGTAGCGCAATTCCCTTTCGCCGCCAAAACCGGATATTTCTTAAAAACCAACAGCGAAATCTTCAATTACGAAGTGCCTGTTGAATTAGTTGGAGGAAATGGTTTGGCTTTGGATACCGACGTTGCGGTAAGTTTCGAAAAATTGGCTTATGTTGATGATGCATCAACTACTAATGATGATACTTATGTAACAGCTGTTGAAGGAACAGATTTCGAATTCGTAAATCCAGTTCATTCATTAGTAATTCCTGCTGGAAGTACTTTCGCATCTATTCCAATCCGAGTGCTTTCGGGTAATTTAGATGATACACATCCTGCTGTAATTGTTTTAAACCTTACTGAAGTTTCTGCTACTGGAGCTACTGTTGTTTCTTCAGGAAACAAAGGAAAAATCAATGTGGTTCTTCAAGCTACTTGTACGTCTGATCTTGCAGGAATGTATGATTTAACAGCAACCAGAATTGCTACGGGAGCTGTTTATGCACTTCCAGGTGAGGAAATCACAGAGGTTGGAACAGGTCAATATTTGACTTCTTCTACAGGTCCTTACAACATTAGAGGATTAATTAGTGCTGGTGCTCAATTAGCAACACCAACAGGAGGATTCATCTTCAATGAAGTTTGCGGTAGAATTGCTTTGCCACAACCATCTCAATTGTTAGGTGGTGGTTATTCTAATATTGTTACACAAGCTCCTGATCAAGCTGCTTTAAGTGTTATTAATCCAGTTACTGGAGTAATGACTATTTATTATTCAGTTTGGTTTACGGGTAACACTGTTGAAAGAAAATACTTTGGAGTTTACACCCCACTATAATCGGTTAATTAATTTTTAAATTAAATAAAAATGAATAGAAATAATATTTCAAAATTTATCGGGTTACTTGCTATTGCCTTGACGTTTTCGTCTTGCGACGATGGTGGTGATGTAGCTCCTATTGTTGAGGTTAACAAACCAACAATGACAATAGATATGGCATCGGCTGTAACAGTAGCGGAAGGAACTGAAATTCCAGTAACTTTCAACTTATCTGCTCCAGTTGGTAAAGAATTTAGTCTTTACATTATGTTGCTTCCAGGCAGTACTGCTGGTGGAGGTGATAGTGATGTTGAAGAATCTTACCAAAACAATGCGTTCCAAAAAACGGTTGTTATTCCACCTTTCGTAACGTCATTCACTACTTCTATTTTAATTAATGAAGATGTAGATGTAGAAGGATTAGAGCACTTGTTATTAAGCATTGGCGATTCTCGTTCTACTGCGGTGCATTTTACACCTAAAAATGTAGATGTTAGTATTACTAATGTGGTAAAAGACCAATTGGACTTAGCTTTCCATTTTGATAAATCGTTTGGCGTTAGCACTTACACTAACACTTTGTGTAAAGTAACAAGTTCTTTAGATTCTAACAATGTATATGATATTGATTTCATTGTTTATGACGAGACCTTTACAGCATTGCCTATTTATGATGCTCAAACTGGGGCTTGCGTTGAAGAACTTTCAATGAAACTTGCTGATTTTACAGATGGGACTTATTACATTACAGAGTATTTATACAAAAATGCAAACATAGATTTTGCTGAATTGTCTTTCCCATTCATAACAATCCCTCAATTTGATATTCCAATTACGGTTGATTATTCAAGAGCTGGTGCTTTCAATGGAGTTTATACACAAGAAGCAGACAACTTTTTTACATCAAACACTGCTCAAGACACTGAAAACTACGTAATGACAGTTGTTATTAGTACAGATGCTTCTGGAGCTCGTAAATTTTCTATTCAAAATGGTTTAGGTACCGTTTCTGCTTTTGGAAAAAGTGCTCACAAAGGATTTAAAAAATAATTCTTATTAAGAATCGTTTTAAAACGCCACGCTTTTGCGTGGCGTTTTTTTTTGCTATAATTGGAATGTTTTGTGCTTCATAAAAACCTATAATTGATTGCAATTCTATATTTTTGTAAATTAGTTTATAAATATGAAATCACTTTTTACGTTTTTAGCATTACTCATTGCCCTTTTCGGTTTTTCCCAAAACGAACCAAAATCAAAAATCGGGAAAGGCGAGGACGATAAAGCGTTGCTAGAATCCCCAAAAGCCAGATACGACCAATACCGAATTATTTCCATAGAGCGCGACACAACCTATGTCGATACGTCATTAACCATAAAAAAAGAATACGAATACAATTATTTACGAAAAGATAATTTTGGATTAATGCCTTTCGCCAACGAAGGACAAACCTATACAACTTTACAATATGGACTGAATCCTATAAGTCCGTTTCCAGAATTTGGATACAGCGCCAAACATTTCAATTATTTCAAATCCAATCAAATTAAGTATTATTCTGTAGCCACACCATTGACCGAACTGTATTTCAAAACCGTCATGGAACAAGGGCAAAGTATAGAATCCTTTTTTACTGTAAATACTTCCGAACGATTTAATTTTTCCATTTCCTACAAAGGACTTCGTTCGTTGGGAAAATATATAAACCAACTTTCAAGCACAGGGAATTTTACTTTTACAACCAGTTATAATACAAAAAACAAACGCTATTTTCTGAAAACTCACTTTTTGTCGCAAGACATTTTAAACCAAGAAAACGGCGGAATAACCACCCCAGAAGATTTTGAAAGTGAAGACGCCGCCTTCAAAAACAGAGCGCGTTTGAATGTCTATTTTAAGGATGCTAAAACAATGCTTAAAGGAAAAACCCTATTCCTTGACCATAATTACCAAATCAATCCAAAAAAAGGCGCAAACAACCTTTATTTGACGCATCAAATGAATTATGAAAGCAAGTTTTTCGAATTCAACCAACCAACAATTCCAACAACCATAACTTCATTGACAGGAAGTACCGAAACTTTCAACCGTTTTGGCGATGCCTATGTTACGGGAAATATCAATAACCAAGTGCGCTACAACAAAATCTACAATAAAATCGGCGCCCAATACGAAAACACTTTGCTCGGAAAATTCGAATTTTATATCGACGATTTTCAAAGCAACTATTATTACAATTCGGTACTTTTTCTTGATAATGCCACCATTCCAAACGCTTTGAATCTCAAAATTAATAGCGTTGGCGGACAATACGAATACCTAAAAAACAACTGGAAAGGAACCTTTCATTATTCCAATTCCATTTCCAACCAATCCATGGTCGATTTTGATGCCAAATTAAAATACCAAATAAACAAAACCAATTCGCTTTCATTTGAATACCAAAAAATAAATAAATTGCCCGATAATATCTTTAATTTACACCAAAGCAGCTACGTAAAATACAATTGGAACAACGATTTTAAAAACGAAAAAAGCAACCGCTTAACCGTAAATCTCGACACCAAGTGGATCAATGCCGCACTTCAAATCGCCAATTTAGACGATCATTTATATTTTAGTAATGACGATGCAACCAAATTCCAATTGGTTTCGCCAAAACAATACGGAAACACCATAAATTACCTTTCAATAAAAGCAAATCGAGAATTCAAATTCAGAAAATTCGCCCTCGATAACACCTTATTATTCCAAAAAGTGGATCAAAAAGACAACATTCTAAACGTGCCGCAAATCGTTGCCAGAAATAGTTTTTATTACACCAATTATTTTTTCAAAAAAGCAATGTATTTGCAAACAGGATTTATTTTTAATTACTTTACCAACTTTTACGCCAACGAATACACCCCGATTTTAGGCGAATTTTTTGTCCAAAATCAAAAACAAATCGGCAACTTTCCAAACATCGACTTTTTTGTAAACGCCCGAATTCAACGCACCAGAATCTACCTCAAAGCCGAACATTTTAACGCCGCAATGTCTGGAAACAACTTCTATTCCGCACCAAATTATCCCTACCACGATTTCATGATTCGCTTCGGTTTGGTCTGGAATTTCTTTCAATAAATTATTTGGGCGTTTTATCGCGCTATCCGCTATATCCACGCCCAAAAGCGTGGGATGCCGCTACTATCACGAACGCAAATCCTGAAAACATCACATTTTTACACTAAATCACTATCTTTGCAAAGTCAATCCTAAAAAGGACGAACCAACAAAAATGAAATACGCTGAAAACATATTAGGAACTATAGGAAATACGCCTTTAGTAAAACTAAACAAAATCACCGCCGAAGTAGATGCTTTGGTACTTGCCAAAGTCGAAACCTTCAATCCCGGAAATTCCGTAAAAGACAGAATGGCCGTAAAAATGGTCGAAGACGCCGAAGCCGACGGACGATTACAACCTGGCGGAACCATCATCGAAGGAACTTCAGGAAATACCGGAATGGGATTAGCCCTTGCCGCAATCGTAAAAGGCTACAAACTAATCTGCGTAATCACCGACAAACAATCCAAAGAAAAAATGGACATTCTTCGTGCCGTTGGTGCAAAAGTAGTCGTTTGTCCCACCGATGTGGAACCTACCGACCCACGTTCCTATTATTCTGTTTCCAAACGTTTGGGCGAAGAAACTCCAAATTCTTGGTACGTAAATCAATATGATAATCCCTCAAACGCCATTGCGCATTACGAACAAACGGGTCCCGAAATATGGGAACAAACCAACGGTAAAATAACACATTTTGTTGTTGGTGTTGGAACTGGAGGAACCATTTCGGGTGTTGCCAAATACCTTAAAGAACAAAATTCAAACATCAAAATTTGGGGAATCGATACGTATGGTTCGGTTTTCAAAAAATACCACGAAACGGGAATTTTCGATGAAAATGAAATCTATTCCTACATCACCGAAGGCATTGGCGAAGATATTTTACCAAAAAATGTCGATTTCTCGCTTATCGATGGTTTTACAAAAGTTACCGACAAAGACGCCGCCGTTTATACCCGAAAAATCGCCCTCGAAGAAGGGATTTTTGTAGGAAATTCTGCTGGTTCTGCGATAAAAGGATTATTGCAACTGAAAGAAAATTTCAAACCAGACGACGTTGTCGTTGTGCTTTTTCATGATTCTGGAAGCCGATATGTTGGCAAAATGTTCAATGACGATTGGATGCGCGAACGTGGATTTTTGGACGAAGAAGTCACCAAAGCCGAAGACGTCATCAAAGACCATATCGACAAACCGTTAATTATTGTTCGAACTGAAGAATTGGTTTCTCACGCAATCGAACGCATGCGAAAATATAAAATCTCTCAAATTCCAGTTATGGATATTTCAGGTTTTGTAGGTTCTGTGGATGAATCCGATTTGTTTCAAAGTTATGTTCATGACAAAAATGTTGCCGATAAACCCATCAAAGATGTTATGGGAAAACCGTATCCTGTTGTAAAATTAGGTACCGCAATCGAAGACGTTTCAAAATTATTTACCAAAGAAAACCAAGCAGTTTTGGTCGATTTAGGAAACGGAAAATCCCATATTATTACCAAATATGATATTATTGGTTCCATAAAATAATCATTAAAAACCTGCTTTGAAGAAAGCGGGTTTTTTTATTCCCCAATCAAAACTCCCGAAACATTCCACGAACTAAAACTGGTTCCTTCGTTGGCGCCTTGTGGAATTTGAATTTGCAAACGATGTTTCCCTTCTGATAAATCGCCCAAATCAATAAAAATAGGATTTGTCACAGTTCCTGGGCACCAGTTTGACCGACTATAATCCGAAGAGGACAGCCCGTTTTCGAAATTTCCAGAAGCTGGATTACTCAATCGATAAGAACCGCAATCTTGCCGCCAAGGAACGAATGAAAAAACTACTTTTCCATCCAATAGAATTGTATTTTTCTTTGGCAAAAATTCATCGCCGTTTTCCCAGCCACCATGTCCGGTGGTGATATACCGAAGTCGAGCGTTTTTCATCGGTTTAAATAGATCAAAATCAATGACCAATCCTTTGTCGGTATTGAACATCGTGCCATATTCTTGTCCCGCCATTTCCATGACGTTATTGGTATTAAAAAGCGGTAAATTCCAATAGGTTTTGGTTTCCATTTCTTCCGGATGAATCGTGAAATTCAAACTTACTTTGTGGCCGCCTTTGTCATAATTCCCAATATTCATTCCAATATAAACCTCTTGATTGTTGACCGCCGAAACCAATTCGGTAATTTCTTGTCGGTAGTAAACACTGTCTTGCCAAACTTTATTTTTCAATTGAATGGTGTTGTATTTCTTAACGCCAAATGGCGTAAAAAATCGCATTAGTTCTAGCAATGGTTCAAAATCGGGCGTTTTTGTAACGCCTTGGTATTTTTTTGAATTGCCATTTTCATAAACCGGTAAAACCGAAATCCCTTTTTCTAATCCATCCAAAAATGAAATTTTACCCGACGTTGGAATCAAAAAAACCGACCCCGTTCGATCATACGCATCGCCATTGGATTGTTCGGTTACGGAAACAAACATTTGTTCGCCCTTTTTAATTTCAGGAAATCGAACTTTTTTAACGATTATTGTTCCGTTCGCAAATCGTAATATACTATCATTCGACTTCGAATCTCCGGAAAAATTGATAATTTCTTTTTCGAAAACGGAAAGAGTGGTAAACCTGCTTTTCCATAATTCATCTTTATACGTTAGCAAATCAACCTTTTTTTCTTCTTGTTTCGGTAATGTAATTTGCGTTGGAATTGTTTTAAGTTTCTCTATTTTTGTTGCCAATATTTGAAAATTCCCATTCCGATTTAATTCCAAAACCAAGCCTAAATTTTGCCCCAATATAGTTGGCGCTCCATTAAATTTCAATGCTTTTGTGTACCAAATTTCTATGGTATTGGAATTGATAACGGTTTTCGCCTTTTGACACATTTGTCCCAAAATCATTTTGGTTTCAGTTAGCATTTCAAAATTTTGTTTGGCAATCGAAATACTATCAATTGTGAGGATGGTTTTCCCCGTTTTTAAAACTGCTTTTTGATACCATTTCAAATTTTGAAAATCGATATAATTTTGTTCGAAAGGCTTATCGGCTTGATTGGCAACTGCTTTTTCCGTTGAAAGCCAGCCCATTTTTTCGCTAGAATAAAAAATTATCGGATCTTGATTTTCAATTAATGTGCCGTTGGAACTTTTTTGGTAGGTTATTTTAAGTCCTTTAATGTCTTTTTGTGCCAATGCTAATGCGGGACAAATTAAAATTAAGAAAATGACAAAGTATTTTTTCATCTGATTTTTTTAACAAATATAACAAATAGAAAATCGGTTTCTATTCAGAACATTTGTAAATTGCCGAAAAAACAGCAATGACTTTCACCGCAATAGATTTTGAAACCGCTACCGGATTTTATCCTTGCGCCGTGGGAATTGTTTCTGTTGAAAATGGTATAATTGTAGATGAATTTGTCACATTAATAAAACCGCCAAACAATCAATATTCGCCTTTCACGATCCAAGTTCATGGAATTTATCCGCATCATACGGCCAATTCTAAATCGTTCGCTCAAGTATTTCCTGAAATTCAAAAACGCCTTCAAAATAGAGTTGTTGTGGCCCACAATGAAAGCTTCGACCGAAATGTACTTGCCAAAACTATGGCTTATTATGGATTGGATTATGAGTCGTTAAATCTTTCAAATCGTTGGGAATGTACCGTAAAAATCTATAAAGCGAAAGGTTTTCGTCCCGCCAAATTGAGCGATTGTTGTCGCGAAATGAATATCCAACTGAATCACCACGAAGCTTTGTCGGATGCGCGAGCTTGCGCCAAATTGTATTTATTGAAATAATTTAATTTTTTTCGGCTTTTGTATTTTGTTTGTATTTTTTTGTAATTTAGTGCTTTACGATATAAACTTAATTTACGCCAAAATGAAAGAAGATTTTCTCCATTATCTTTGGAATCTCAAGAAATTTGACACTCAAAATCTAAAAACCACTCGAGGAGAAACGATTTCCATTCTGCTTTCAGGACATTATCTTCAACTCGCAGGCCCCGATTTTTTTAATGCGCAATTAATTATTGGCGAACAAAAATGGGCTGGAAATGTCGAAATTCATCTCAAATCTTCCGATTGGTACGTTCATAATCACGAAAAAGATTCGGCCTATGAAAACGTAATTCTTCACGTGGTTTGGGAACATGATATTGCTATTTTTCGCGAAAATAATACCGAAATACCAGTATTGGAACTTAAAAATTATGTTTCAAAAGCTTCCATAAATAGTTACCAAGCGCTGGTTTCTCCCAAATCGTGGATTTTTTGCGAAAGTCAAATTCATTCAATTGATTCTTTTGTTTTTCAAAACTGGCAAGAGCGGATTTTTTTTGAGCGATTGGAACGAAAATCAAAAGCTATTTTGGAATTACTGACCGAATTAAATTCCGATTGGGAAGCAGTTTTGTTTTGTCTTTTGGCTCGTAATTTTGGTTTAAACACCAATGGCGAATTGTTTTTAAAAATGGCAAAATCCATCCCGTTTTCAATTATTAGAAAAGAAAATTCGTATTTCGAGAATTTGGAAGCACTTTTTTTTACTCAAACTGGATTGCTCGAAAATGACCAGGAAGATATTTATTTTCAGGAACTTATAAACAGACGAGATTATTTATTTCACAAATACCAATTGGAAAAAACTATTTCCGCGCCCGCTCAATTTTTTAAACACCGACCCGATAATTTTCCGACCATTCGATTGTCGCAATTGGCTAATTTGTATTGGAACCGACACAATTTATTTTCAAATATAATTGAACTTAAAACGATGGAAAAGGCTTATCAATTGTTTCAAGTTGGCGTTTCGGCGTATTGGGAAAATCATTATCAATTTGATTCAATTAGTCCCAAAAAGAAAAAAGCAATGTCCAAATCCTTCATCGATTTGATTTGTATTAATACGATAATTCCTTTACAATTTGCGTTTGCAAAAAGCCAAGGAAAAGAAATAGCAGAAGAATTGTTGCGATTATTGAAGGAAATCCGGCCCGAAAGCAATTCGATAATAAATAAATTTAACACTTTTGGAATTACGGCAAAAAATGCTTTTGAAAGTCAATCTTTATTACAATTAAAAAACGAATATTGTCAAAAAAGCAGGTGTTTGGAATGTGCTATTGGCGTAGCATTATTAAAGAATAATTAGTAACTTTGATGCTTTATTTCTGGATGTTTTAAATGCAAATTAGGATGAATATATTGGAGTTAAAATATTTTTTTGAAAAACATGGTTTTCACGTTTCCTCGCGTTTAGCTGATAAATTGGGCATGCGCGCCAATAGTGTTCGGTTGTTTTTTATTTATATTTCCTTTGTCACCGTTGGATTGGGATTTGGTGTTTATTTGACACTGGCCTTTTGGCTTCGGCTGAAGGATATGATTCGATCCAAACGAAGCTCGGTTTTTGATTTGTAACCTATTAATTTTTTATACGCCAAACAATGAAATTTACCTCCCTAAAAAAATATTTTATTTATACCAAAGGACAACGATTAGGAATTCTTGTGCTTTTTTCTGCAATTATCCTTTTTCAATTGTTTTATTATTTTGGTGTTTTCCATTCGAACGAAACGGATAATAATGATAAAATAAAATGGCTTTCGTTTCAGAAAGAAATTGATTTGGAAAAGCAACATAAAATAAATGATGTACCAAAAATGTTTCCATTCAATCCCAACTTTATTTCCGATTTCAAAGGATACAAACTTGGACTTTCGGTCGCGGAAATGAATCGGTTGCTTGCTTTTCGAAAAACCAATAAATATGTGAATTCGGCTTCCGAATTTCAAGACGTTACGAAAGTTTCTGATGCTTTGCTTCTAGAGATTTCGCCTTATTTTAAATTTCCAGATTGGGTAAATAAATCCAACTCAAAATCGGGTTATAAAAAATTCGAAACCTCCAAAAAAGAAAAAATTGTAATTATCGACATTAATAAAGCTACTCAGGAAGATTTGATGAAAATTAATGGCATTGGACCCGCGTTGTCGGAGCGAATTTTAGCTGAAAAAACCAAGTTTGGTAATTTTGTAACAATGGAACAAATGGGAGGTATTTGGGGATTATCGCCTGAAGTTATTGTGAAATTAAATCAGCATTTTGGAATTTTGCAACCTCCAAATATTGTCAAAATTCCAATTAATAATGCTTCGATCAAAGAATTAATGCAGTTTCCGTATTTTCGATATGCATTAGCAAAAGCAATTGTAACTTATAGAAGCATGAATGGCGATTTTAAAAATGCTGAGGATTTGATAAAAATAAAGGGTTTTCCTGTTGAAAAATACAATATAATTAGCTTATATTTGGAATTCTAAAAAATAGCACAAAAATGAACTTCGAATACAATGAAACGCAATCCATGATTGCGCAATCTATTAGAGATTTTGCAGAACAAAATATTCGTCCTTATATTATGGAATGGGATGAGGCGCAAATTTTTCCGATTTCATTATTCAAAAAATTGGGCGAAATGGGATTTATGGGAGTTTTAGTTCCCGAGGATTTGGGAGGTTCCGGTTTAGGATATCACGAATACATTACCATTATTGAAGAAATCTCGAAAGTTGATCCGTCAATAGGCTTGTCGATTGCGGCTCATAATTCGTTGTGTACAAATCATATATTTACCTTTGGAAATGAAACTCAAAAGAAAAAATGGATTCCAAAATTAGCTACTGGCGAACACATTGGCGCTTGGGGATTGACGGAACACAATACGGGTTCGGATGCTGGTGGAATGAATACAACCGCCAAAAAGGAAGGTGATTTTTGGGTAATAAATGGTTCGAAAAACTTTATTACTCATGCCATTTCAGGAGATATCGCCGTCGTAATTGTTAGAACTGGCGAAAAAGGAAACTCGAGAGGCATGACCGCTTTTGTACTTGAAAAAGGAATGTCTGGTTTTACCTCCGGAAAAAAAGAAAATAAATTGGGCATGCGAGCCAGTGAAACTGCCGAATTGATATTTGATAATTGTCGTGTTCCTGATGAAAATAGATTAGGAGAAGTAGGTGAAGGATTTATTCAAGCGATGAAGATTTTGGATGGTGGCCGAATTTCAATTGGCGCTTTGTCCTTAGGAATTGCAAAAGGCGCTTATGAAGCCGCATTGCAATATTCAAAAGAAAGACATCAATTTGGTAAAGCTATTAGTGAATTTCAAGGCATTTCCTTCAAATTAGCCGATATGGCCACCGAAATTGAAGCCTCAGAATTGTTATTGCATAAAGCCGCATTTTTGAAAAATACACATCAACCTGTGACTAAATTGGGCGCAATGGCCAAAATGTTTGCTTCCGAAGTGTGTGTAAAAGTGGCGAATGATGCTGTTCAAATTCATGGTGGTTATGGCTACACGAAGGATTATCCGGTGGAAAAATTCTACCGTGATTCAAAACTTTGTACTATTGGCGAAGGCACTACCGAAATTCAAAAGGTTGTTATTTCAAAAAGTATATTGGGCGGGAGGTAATTATATTTATTCAAAAAAAACGTCATTTATAATTCATAATTCAAAATAATAATATATTTTTGCAGCCTTAACGAGAGGAGGTGTCTATATTATGTTAATTATACCAATTAAAGACGGAGAAAATATCGATAGAGCATTAAAGCGCTATAAAAGAAAGTTTGACAAAACAGGAACTGTTCGTCAACTAAGAGCACGTACTGCTTTTATAAAACCTTCTGTTACAAACAGAATGAAAATTCAAAAAGCGGCTTACATCCAAAACATGCGAGACAATTTAGAAAGTTAAAAATAACTTTCCTAACAATATTGACCGTTATTCATTAAAGTTTTATAACTTTGATAGTAACGGTTTTTTTTATGGATATAAATAAGGTAGCGTTTCGGGATTATTTGCAATTGGAGAAAAATTATTCGCCACACACCGTGAATGCTTATTTGAATGATATTACTAGTTTTCATACTTTTATTACAAATGAATTCGAACAAGAATCGCTTTTGGAAGTAAATTATAGTCAAATCCGGAGTTGGATTGTTTCCTTGGTAGATGCCAAAATTTCGAATGTTTCTGTAAACCGAAAAATAGCCTCTTTAAAATCCTTTTATAAGTTTCTATTGAAAACCAAACAAATGGAAACAAGTCCTTTGTTGAAACACAAATCCTTAAAAACACCCAAAACACTTCAGATTCCCTTTTCCGAAAAAGAATTAGACGACGTTTTGCATCATATTCAATATCCGGATGGATTTGAAGGCATTCGCGACAAGCTAATTATCGATTTATTTTATACCACAGGAATTCGACGAACGGAGTTAATCCATTTGAAACAAAATAATTTTGACGAATCTAAAGCAACTATTAAGGTATTAGGAAAACGAAACAAAGAAAGAATGTTGCCCGTTTTGCCAGCGATACTTTTGCAAATTAAACACTATTTAACCGAACGAGCTTATTTAGAACATATTACAGATTCTGACTATTTATTTCTTACAGAAAAAGGAAAAAAAATGAACGATTCACTTGTTTATCGGCTAATAAATAAGTACTTTAGTGGTGTTTCTGAGAAGGTAAAAAAGAGTCCGCACATATTAAGACACACCTTTGCGACACATTTGCTTAATAACGGAGCGGATTTGAATTCGGTTAAAGAATTATTAGGACATTCGAGTTTAGCGTCTACTCAAATATATACGCACAATAGTTTGGCCGAATTAAAAAAGGTTTTTAACGAAGCCCATCCCAGAAATCTAAAATAGTTCTTATTGTATAACCAAAATGATTTATTATGAAAGTAAATGTTCATGCTGTCAATTTCACCGTTGACAAAAAATTGGTTGATTTCGTTCAAGACCGAATGGATAAATTGGAAAAACATTATGACAAAGTGGTGACGGCCGATGTTTTTTTGAAGGTAGAAAAAACCAGTGATAAGGAAAATAAGATTGCTGAGGTTAAGTTAAATGTCCCTGGAGATGAATTTATGGTCAAGAAACAATGCAAAACTTTTGAAGAAGCCGTTGACCATACCTTAGAATCCTTGGAACGATTGTTGCAAAAAAGAAAAGAAAAAGTAAGTCCACATATATAATGTAAAATTTTTAGTAAAAATGTTTTGTTTAAAAAACAAAAAGATATACATTTGCAGTCCGTTAGAAATAGCGGACTTTTTTTATTGAATATGCCAGCGTAGCTCAGTTGGCTAGAGCAGCTGATTTGTAATCAGCAGGTCGTGGGTTCGAGTCCCTCCGCCGGCTC
>CAIMBK010000006.1 GCA_903839195.1 uncultured Bacteroidota bacterium
ACTAAATTATATTTTTTAGTTTTAATGCGAAATCATATTACGCAAATTTGCCGTAATAAATTAATAAATTATGTGTGGAATTTTAGCCATTATCGGAAAAGGAAAAGAAGAAGAAGTTGTTAAAACACTTTCAAAAAGAATGTCGCATCGCGGTCCCGATGAAAGCGATTTGCATATCACAGAAAACGGTCATATTTTAAGCCACGAACGCTTATCGATTATCGATTTGCATTCTGGAAAACAACCCATTCGAGGAACAAAATCGGCTTGGATGGTGCATAATGGCGAAATTTATAACCACCAAGAACTGCGCGACGGAATTTTAAAAGAACATACTTTTCGTACCAAATCAGATTCGGAAGTAATTGTTCATTTGTATGAAGAATTTGGTTATGATTTTTGTAATTTATTGGATGGAGATTGGGCATTTGTTGTGGTCGATGGCGATGATTTTATTGCAGGTCGCGATCCGATGGGCGTAAAACCACTTTATTACGGATTAGACGATAGGGGAAGGGTGTATTTTTCTTCCGAAATGAAACCCATTGCCGATCAATGTAAAACCTTTTCCACCTTTCCTCCAGGTCATTATTATACACCAACAACTGGTTTTGTAAAATATTATACACCCGAATATGAAGATTTTGAAAAAGCAATCAATTCGTTGGATTTAGAACTAATTCGAACTTCATTGACCGAAGCCACCCGAAAAAGATTAATGAGCGATGTGCCAATTGGTGTTTTGCTTTCAGGCGGATTGGATTCGTCTTTAACTTCATCAATAGCTTCACGATTATTGGCCAATAAAGGAAAAAAACTACATTCCTTTTCAATTGGTTTGGATGCTGATGCGCCCGATGCCAAAGCGGCTCGAAAAGTGGCTGAATTCCTAGGAACGGAGCATCATGAAATTCATTTCACTATTGAAGAAGGAATCAAAATTTTGGATCAATTAATTTGGCATCTTGAAACCTATGACGTTACGTCCATTCGGGCAAGTACGCCAATGTATTTCTTGTCCAAAGCCATCACCGATATGGGAATTAAAGTAGTTTTGTCGGGCGAAGGCGCCGATGAGATTTTTGGAGGCTATTTGTATTTTAGAAACGCCCCTTCCACCGAAGAATTTCAGAAAGAAACGATTGAAAGAGTTCAAAAATTGTTCACAGCCGATTTGCTTCGCGCTGATAAATCTACAATGGCGCATGGTTTGGAAGCTCGAGTACCATTTTTAGACAAAGCTTTTTTAGAAATGGCAATTCAAATTAAGCCCGAAGAAAAACAACCTAAAACCTATAATGGTGTTGAAAAATATATTTTGCGAAAAGCATTTGACACTCCCGAAAACCCTTATTTACCGCAAGAAGTTTTGTGGCGTCAAAAAGAACAGTTTTCGGATGGTGTTGGCTATAATTGGATTGATCAATTAATTGATTATTGCGCTACAAAAGTATCCGACGAACAATTAGCAGCTGCCGAAATGGAATTCCCATATAATACACCAACTACCAAAGAAGCGTATTTCTATCGAACTATTTTTAATAAATATTATCCTCAAATAAGTGCTGCTCAAACCGTTAGAAAATGGATTCCGAAATGGCAAGAAAACCAAGATCCAAGCGGACGAGCAAATGCCGCTCACGTTCAAGCCGATATTGAAATTGCCAAATCCAATAGCGTAGTTTAAACGAATATGGTTTTGTTTAATAAATTACGTCTGCCTTTTGGGCAGGCGTTTTTTTATTTGTTTTGTTTGGAGTAAAAATTAACTAACAAATGTTAATAACTTACCGCTTAAAAGAAGCGTTTTAAAAGGATTTTAATTCCTGATTCTATATATTTGTACGTTAAACAAAAAATCATTCAGAATTACAATAATATGAGCGAAGAAATCAATAAAAATAGTTATTCCGCGGATAGTATTCAGGCATTAGAAGGAATGGAGCACGTAAGAATGCGTCCATCAATGTACATTGGAGATGTAGGTGTAAGAGGGTTACACCATTTAGTTTATGAAGTAGTCGATAACTCAATTGACGAAGCTATGGGTGGTCATTGTGACACCATAATAGTTGATATTAACGAAGACGGATCGATAACGGTTGAAGATAACGGTCGTGGAATTCCAGTTGGAATTCATAAAAAAGAAGGCGTTTCGGCATTAGAAGTTGTAATGACTAAAATTGGTGCAGGAGGTAAATTCGACAAAGATTCTTATAAAGTTTCAGGAGGACTTCACGGTGTTGGGGTTTCGGTTGTAAATGCGTTATCCAATCATTTGCGTGCTACGGTTCATAGTAGCGATGGAAAAGTGTATGAGCAAGAATACGAAAGAGGAAAATCATTATATCCTGTTAAAGTTATTGGCGAAACCACTAAAAGAGGAACCATTGTAACTTTTTATCCAGATCCAACTATTTTTACGCAAACGGTAGAATATTCCTATGATACGCTTTCGGCTCGTATGCGTGAATTGTCATATCTTAACAAAGGTATTACGATCACTTTTACAGACAAAAGAGAAGTAGACAAAGACGGTAATTTCGTTCAAGAAATTTTCCATTCTGACGAAGGTTTGAAAGAATATATTCGTTATTTGGATGGTAATCGCGAACCGATTATTTCCCACGTAATTTCAATGGATTCTGAAAAAGGAGAAATTCCAGTTGAGGTGGCTTTAATTTACAATACTAGTTATACCGAAAATATTTTTTCATACGTAAATAACATTAACACTCACGAAGGTGGAACGCACTTGCAGGGTTTCAGAACGGGTTTAACTCGTTCGTTAAAGAAATATGCCGACGCTTCAGGAATGTTAGACAAACTAAAATTCGAAATTGCTGGTGATGATTTCCGTGAAGGATTGACAGCCATTATTTCGGTAAAAGTAGCCGAACCACAATTTGAAGGACAAACCAAAACCAAACTTGGAAACCGAGAAGTAGTTTCGCCAGTTAGTCAAGCGGTGAGTGAAATGATCGAGAATTATTTGGAAGAAAATCCAAACGATGCTCGAATAATTGTTCAAAAAGTAATTTTGGCAGCCCAAGCCCGTCACGCTGCCAAAAAAGCGCGTGAAATGGTACAAAGAAAAACCGTTTTAGGTGGAGGTGGTTTGCCAGGAAAATTATCCGATTGTTCGGAACAAGATCCTGCTCGTTGTGAAGTATATCTTGTCGAGGGAGATTCGGCGGGTGGAACAGCAAAACAAGGACGTGATAGAGCTTTTCAAGCGATTTTACCATTAAGAGGTAAGATTTTAAATGTTGAAAAAGCAATGCACCATAAAGTGTTTGAAAACGAAGAAATACGAAATATTTTCACCGCTTTGGGCGTTACTATCGGAACTGCGGAAGATTCAAAAGCATTGAATTTAGAAAAATTGCGTTACCATAAAGTAATTATTATGTGTGATGCCGATGTCGATGGAAGTCACATTTCAACCTTAATTTTGACATTCTTCTTCCGATTTATGAAAGAATTAATCGAACAAGGACACGTATATATTGCAGCCCCTCCTTTATATTTAGTTAAAAAAGGAAACAAAAAAGAATATGCTTGGAACGATGTTCAACGTGATCAAGCCAATGAAAGAATGGGCGGAAGCGCTGCGATTCAACGTTATAAAGGTCTTGGAGAGATGAATGCCGAACAATTGTGGGAAACCACAATGGATCCGGATTTTAGAACTTTGCGTCAGATAAATATTGATAGTTTGGCCGAAGCCGATCGGGTTTTCTCCATGTTAATGGGTGATGAGGTGCCACCAAGAAGAGAATTTATTGAGAAAAATGCGGTTTATGCAAACATTGATGCATAAACGATGAAAAAAATAACCGTCCTTTTATTACTTATTTCCAATAGTTTGTTTGCGCAAATAGTAGGGTTGGAGGATTTGCCTTATTTGATTGACGATGCCATCTTTTTTTCTGATAAGTATATTACTCCAGCAACAGATGCCTCCGTATATGAACAATCTTCAAGTTGGCTTTATTCACCTAAGAAAAAAAAATTATGGGACGTCTCTTTGAGTTTTCATGGAAATTTATTTTTTGTACCAAACAACGATAGAAAATTTACTATTAATAATACTGATTTTAAATTTTTTCATATAGAAAATAAAAATAAGGAAACTATTCCTTCTGCAAGCGTTCCAACAGCAATGGGTCCAATAAGCTACACCTATTTGGTAGGGCAAATTGGAGATTCACAAGTTCGAATTTGGACGCCCGATGGAATTAATGAAAATGTCGTAACCTATCCGTATTTGCAAGGCGCATTAGGATTGTGGAAAGGCACGGAATTAATCGTTAAATATTCCACAAAAGTGAATTTAAAGTCTGGTAAATATCAAGTTTATGGCTTTGGACTGAAACACAATTTGAGTCAATATTTCACTTATTTAGAAAAGAAAAAAATAAATATTGCGGCCTTAATGGCTTATTCCAAAGTAGACTTAACGTTTAAGTTTTTAGATATTACAACCGATTTTGGAACATTGGGAATTAATCAGATTACAAGTCTGGTGGATACGTATCAATTTCAATTGAGCGCTTCAAAAGAATGGAATCGTTTTGAATTTATGATAGGTTCAATTGTTAATAAAAGCGATTTTAATTATCAAATTACAGGCCCAAAAGGCGAAATTGACGTTCAAGATTTATTTAATTATAGATTGAAAGAAATTAGTAAAACAAAATATAATTATATTGGAGAAATCTCTTGTAGGTATAAAATAAACAAAATGTATTTACAATCTACCTTTGCTTTTGGTAAATTTGTAAACTCAAATATCGCAGTACAATACGAATTTTAATATTACACAACAAAAATTAATAAAAATGAAAGTTACAATAGTAGGAGCAGGAAATGTTGGCGCCACTTGTGCAGATGTTATCTCTTATAGAGGAATTGCTAGCGAAGTAGTGCTATTAGACATTAAAGAAGGTTTTGCAGAAGGAAAAGCAATGGATATTATGCAATGCGCCACGAACACTGGATTTAATACAAAAGTTTCGGGTGTTACCAATGATTATTCAAAAACTGCCAATAGTAATGTGGTGGTGGTTACTTCTGGAATTCCAAGAAAACCAGGAATGACTCGCGAAGAATTGATAGGCATAAATGCAGGAATTGTAAAAACAGTAGTCGAAAATGTTTTGGTGCATTCGCCAAACGCAATTGTGGTTATCGTTTCAAACCCAATGGATACAATGACTTATCTGGCTATGAAAATAACAGGTTTGCCAAAAAATAGAATTATTGGAATGGGCGGTGCTTTGGATAGCTCGCGTTTTAGATATTATTTATCAAAAGCTTTAGATAAACCGTCTAATGATATTTCAGCAATGGTAATTGGCGGTCATGGCGACACAACGATGATTCCATTAACGCGATTGGCTTCCTATAATGGAATTCCAGTTTCGGAATTTCTTTCGCAAGACGAATTAGACAAAGTAGCGGCTGACACTATGGTTGGAGGCGCAACACTTACGGGTTTATTAGGAACTTCGGCTTGGTACGCTCCAGGCGCTTCTGTGGCTTATTTAGTAGATAGTATTTTGAACGACCAAAAGAAAATGATTGCTTGTTCAGTGTTTTTGGAAGGCGAATACGATCAAAACGATATTTGTATTGGTGTTCCTTGTATCATCGGGAAAAACGGAATCGAAGAAATAGTAACGATTCAATTATCTGATTCAGAAAAAGCGTTGTTTTCTAAAAGTGCCGATGCCGTAAGAAATATGAATGCTGATTTGAAATCCGTTTTAGCCTAGTTTTTTCGCAATAATAAGCAAAGACTGCAAAAATGCAGTCTTTTTTTTGAGATTAATCAATAAATTAATTGGTTAATCTTTCGGTTAATTATATATTTGCTCGTTTTAAAAAAAGTAAAGCCCATTTTGTTTTTGGAAAAGTATCGAAAACAGCTAAAATTTATTTTCTTTTAACAATATAAATACACATACAGAAATAAAAATTAATTAATTATAGTAATAATGCAGAATAGAGGACTTATTAAATTTTTCGCAATTTTATTTGCATTGGTAAGCATTTACCAACTTTCATTTACATTGTTGTCACAAAAGGTAGAAAGTGACGCTAAATCATTCGCTAATGGTAATTCAGAAAAAGAATTCAAATATTTAGATTCCATTGGAAAAGAAAAAGTAATTGACCTAAACCTATTGATAGGACATATTGCTTTTACTTATGACGAAGTAAAAGATAAAAAAATCAAAAAAGGACTGGATTTGGAAGGTGGAATTAGCGTTCAACTTCAAATATCTATAAAAGATATTGTAAAAGGTTTGGCCAATAATTCATCCAATCCAATATTCAATCAAGCCATTGATAATGCAACCAAAAATCGTCAAGGAAATCAAGATTATCTTGATGTCTTTTTTGATGAATTTGAAAAAGCTTCGGCTGGAAAAATAAAATTGGCTTCGCCAGATATTTTTGCCAATAAAATTTTAGGAGATGAGATTAACTATAAAATGTCGGATGCCGATGTTAAAAAAGTAATCAAACAAAAAGTAGTAAAAT
>CAIMBK010000007.1 GCA_903839195.1 uncultured Bacteroidota bacterium
ATGTTGCTTCGTCCAAAATCATAATTGGTGGATTTTTCAATACGGCACGCGCAATCGACAAACGTTGTTTTTGTCCGCCCGAAAGTTTGTTTCCGCTATCGCCAATGTTGGAATAAATTCCATCAGGCAATTCCTTTACAAATTCATAAGCGTTGGCAATTTTCAAGGCTTCGATAATTTCTTCATCAGAAGCGTCAAGTTTTCCAAGGGCAATATTGGCTTTTATGGTATCATTAAACAAAATACTATCTTGTGTGACCAATCCCATTAATCCACGAAGCGATTGCAAATTAAAGTCCTTTATATTGATCGAATCAATTTCGATTTCACCTTCATTTACGTCATAGAAACGAGTAAGTAAATTGGCAATGGTACTTTTCCCACTTCCAGATTGTCCTACAAGGGCAACGGTTTGTCCTTTTTTTATTTCCAAAGAAAAGTCTTTCAAAACAGATTCTTCATCGTATTTGAAATTAATATTTTTTATAGAAATTTGATTTTCAAAAGTATTTTTTTCAATCGCATTTTCTTTGCTTGTAATGGAATTATCTTGTTCCAAAACTTCAAAAACTCGTTCGGCTGCAGCCAATCCATTTTTTACCGCATAGGAAGCTTTGGAAATTGCTTTTGCAGGAGTTAATATTTGGTATGACAATAGCATATAAACTAAAAATAATGAACCGTCAAGTGTTTTATCCACCAAAACTAAATTTCCACCATACCAAAGTAAAATCGCAATGGTTACAATTCCCATAAACTCACTCATTGGCGAAGCCAAATTGTTTTTATTTCCAATACTATTCGTTAATTTCAATAGTCGGTTGATAGAATCGTTGAATCTTGTTTTGAATTGGTTTTCAGCATTATAACTTTTCACGACTTTTAATCCGCCTAAACTTTCTTCTACAATGGAAATAAAATAGCCACTTTCTTGTTGGGCTTTAGTCGATTTACCTTTCAAACTTTTCCCAATTCTTGAAATTACTAATCCGGAAATGGGAATGAAAATAAACACAAACAACGTCAGTTTTACGCTAATATTTAACATTGCTATTATCGCAAAAAGTATCGTCAAAGGTTCTTTTACAATCAATTCTAAAATCGAAAAAAACGAATTTTGAACTTCATTAACATCGCCCAAAATCCTGGCCATTACATCGCCTTTTCTCTTTTCGGAATAATAAGAAATTGGTAATTCAATAATAATGTTGAATAATTTTTTTCGTAAATCACGCAACACACCATTTTTCAGGTGCATAATGTGATAGGAAGCCAAATAATTAAATAAATTCTTAAACAAAAAAGTTATAATAACCAAGGTAACCGTCAGTAAAAGAGCATATTGCGGACCATGTTGTTGGTTTAAATTAGATATGGTATAAAACAACAAATCCTTTCCATAACTCCCTATATTTTGAATTCCCAAATAAACAGGTTCTTCAATTATTGCAGTATTTTTTTTAAATAATACTTCCAATAATGGAAACATGGTTATCATCGAAAGTGTGCTGAAAAGCGCGTATAAAACGTTATAAATAACATTCCAAACGATGTGTGATTTATACGGTTTTGTATACGGTATTAATTTTGCTAGGTTTTTATCCATTAGTTTAATTTCATTCCTAGAATGATATTTTTTATTTTTTCGTCTAAATATTTTTCGGTTTCAGAGAAATCGGCAACTGACTCAAGTTCTGCATTTACACTTACATAAAACTTAATTTTTGGCTCGGTTCCACTTGGTCTTGCAGCAATTTTTGAGCCATCGGCGGTATAATAAATTAACACATCCGATTTTGGAATTTCCATCTTTTCTTCTTCGCCCGTCAATAAATTTTTGGCCACCGAAGTTTTATAATCTTCCACCATAATAACGCGTTCTCCATTAATTTCCTTTAAAGGATTTTCACGCAAATTTACCATCATTTGATTGATTTCGGCCAATCCGTCGATTCCTTTTTTGGTTAACGAAATTAGATGTTCTTTATAAAATCCGTGTTCAACATACAGTTCTAATAATGATTGATAAACAGAAGTTCCCTTGATTTTGGCTTGAGCGGCAATTTCACATACTAATAAAGTAGCTGCTACCGCATCTTTATCGCGAACGGCATCGCCAACCATAAATCCGAAACTTTCTTCGCCTCCGCCAATAAAATCCAATTCGGGAAAATCCTTAATCATTTTCGCAATCCATTTGAAACCGGTTAATCCTACTTTGCATTCTACGCCATAATTGCTGGCCAATTCCATCATCATCGGTGTTGATACAATTGTGGAACCCACAAATTGTTTTCCATTGATTTTGCCCGCTTTTTTCCATTGCTCCAATAAAAATGCGGTCATCAAAATCATCGTTTGATTTCCATTTAATAAAACCATTTTTCCGTCATTGTTTCGAACAGCAACGCCCAATCGGTCGCAATCTGGGTCCGTTCCGATGACAATATCGGCATTTACTTTTTCGGCCAATGCCAACGCTATCGTTAAGGCTTCAGGTTCTTCTGGATTTGGAGATTTCACAGTTGGAAAATCGCCATTTGGAACCCGTTGTTCTTCAACAATTGAAACGTTTTTGTATCCCGCACGTGATAATGTTTCTGGAACCGATGTTATTGATGTTCCGTGCAAAGAAGTAAAAACGATTTTTAATTGGTCTTTGGCTTCAGCTGGAGTATCAAAACTGGCATTTTCAATTGTGGAATTAATAAAAGCGTCGTCAACTTCTTTGTCAATGTATTCTATCAAATTTTCATTGGCAACAAAATTGATTTCATCGTATTTTAAATTTTCGATAACTTGAATAATTTCGTTATCCTGCGGTGGAACTAATTGGCCACCGTCTTCCCAATATACTTTGTAACCGTTATATTCTGGCGGATTATGAGACGCCGTAAGCACAATTCCGGCTTGACAGCCTAAATGTTTTAAGGCAAAACTCAATTCGGGTGTTGGGCGCAAATCTGAAAACAAATAGACTTTAATGCCATTTGCCGAAAAAACATCGGCTACCACTTTTGCTAATGTGTTACTATTATGTCGGCAATCATAAGCAATGACAACTTTTAATTCTTTTCCTGGAAAAACCGAATGCATGTAATTGGCAATTCCTTGCGTATTTTTCCCAAGAGTATATTGATTGATTCTATTGGTTCCAATGCCCATAATACCGCGCATTCCGCCCGTTCCAAATTCTAAATTTTTATAAAAACAATCTTCCAACTCGTTTGGAGCCGAAGTCAACATTTCTTTGATTTTTTTTTGTGTGGCGTTGTCAAATGTTGGCGTTAACCACTCATTTACGGTATTTAAAATAGTTTGTTTAATGTCCATTTAAATTTACTGTTACAGATTTTTTGTATTTGCAATTTTATACCGTTCCTCATTATTTTTTGTTCGAAGGATAATTTCTCCTAAGAAACCAGCTAAAAATAATTGTGTTCCAATTATCATTGTAGTTAATGAAATATAGAACCACGGGTTGTTAGTGACCAAATCATAAGACAAACCATGGTACAATTTATAGAGTTTTGAAAAGCCAATATATCCCGCCGAAAGAAATCCAATAATAAACATAACCGAACCCATCGCGCCAAAAAGATGCATGGGTCTTTTTCCAAATCGGGATAAGAACCAAATCGTGATTAAGTCAAGAAAACCATTAATAAAACGATCCATGCCAAATTTGGTTTCGCCATATTTTCGTGCTTGGTGTTTTACTATTTTTTCGCCAATTTTTTTAAAACCAGCATTTTTAGCCAAAACCGGAATGTATCGGTGCATTTCGCCTGAAACTTCAATATTTTTGACCACATTATTTTTATAGGCTTTCAAGCCACAATTAAAATCATTCAGTTGAACTCCTGATGTTTTTCGAGCCGCCCAATTGAATAATTTGGAAGGTAAATTTTTTGCAAAAACCGAATCGTAGCGTTTCTTTTTCCAACCCGAAACCAAATCAAAACCTTGATTAATAATCATATCATACAAGCTCGGAATTTCATCTGGATTATCTTGTAAATCGGCATCCATTGTAATTACGACATCGCCTTGCGCTTTCGCAAAACCAGCATGCAACGCTTGTGATTTTCCGAAATTACTCAGAAAACGAATTCCTTTTATGTTGGGATTTTCGGTCGATAATCGCTCGATAATAGACCAAGATGTATCCGAACTTCCATCATCAATAAAAATAACTTCATACGAATAGGCGTTTTGACTCATCACCGAAACAATCCAGTTATTGAGTTCTTGCAAAGATTCTTCTTCGTTGAGAAGTGGAATGATAATGGATAAATTCATGAATTAATAACTTTGTGGGTTTTCGTTTTTGACAAAAGCGCCAATGATTAAGGAATAAATCAATCCAATAAATGAATACATAACAATTGTAGCGGGTACAATAATATAAGGACTCATGAATTTTTTTGTCATTGATAAAGCCATTTCCAATTGCTCGGTTGTCATGCTTGGATTTTGTTTTAAAATTACTTGACGTGTTTTTTGTAACAAATCGGCCATAAATTCTGGAAAAATAAAGTTAAAAACAACACTGAAAACGGCATAAATTAAACTCGCAATAAAACAGATTGAAACTCCGATTTTCAAGCATTCGCCAAAAGAAACAAAGCCATTATTTATTTTTTTCTTAAAGTTGATGCAGCCAAATGTAATAAGAGAAACGGGAACGATTAAATAATTAAACAGGTTCATGATTACACCAACGGTAGGGTTTGAAATCGGGTCGATGTTCAATACATAAAGTATGACAAATTCTAAAACCATGAAAATTCCAAATAGAATTCCTAATTGAAGTGCCGATTTTGAAGGCGAGATTTTTTGTTCCATTTTATAAGGTTTATAGTTATTAATCCACAAATATATGAAATACCCTATTAATGTCAGTAAAAATTCTTTTTTTGATACGATTAAAAAAAAGCCCGCAAAGATTTGATTATTGAAAAAAAGATGTAAATTTGCAAACTCAATTTAAAAAAGTATAAACAAAAAGTTATAGTTCGTTTACACCTTTTCTGTTGAAAGAAAAGCTTCAAAGCAAATTATAATTCAAATAATAAAAAGATTTACAAGATGAAAAAAGGAATTCACCCAGAAAATTACAGATTAGTTGCCTTCAAAGACATGTCAAATGAAGACGTTTTTATTACTAAATCTACTGCTGACACAAGAGAAACAATCATTCACGAAGGTGTTGAATATCCAGTTGTAAAAATGGAGATTTCTAGAACGTCTCACCCTTTTTACACCGGTAAATCAAAACTTATTGATACTGCAGGACGTATCGATAAATTCAAAACCAAATATGCAAATCACGGTAAAAAATAATTTACCAATTTCAAATATCAGAAAGCCTCACATTTTGTGGGGCTTTTTTTATGTCCAAAA
>CAIMBK010000008.1 GCA_903839195.1 uncultured Bacteroidota bacterium
AATACTACTCCACTTTATCTATTTGGGATATTTACAGAGGTGCTTTTCCGTTGTTGCAAATTATTGCGCCTGAAAAAATTGATGGTATCATAAACACCTTATTATTACATCATAAAGCAGCTGGATTTTTACCTATTTGGACGGCTTGGGGACAAGATAATTATTGTATGATTGGCAATCACGCAATACCGATGATTTTATCGGCTTATAATAATGGATTTGATGGTTTTGATAAAGATGAAGCACTCAAAGCTATGATTGAAACTTCCACCAAAAGTCACATTAATTCCGATTGGGAATTGTATAATCAATATGGCTATTATCCCTTTGATAAATTAGATAATGAAGCGGTTTCAAGAACTTTAGAAAGTGGCTATGACGATTGGTGTGTGGAGAAAATGGCTGAAAAATTGAACGATAAAGAAACCTATTCAAATTTCACCAAAAGAGCTAATTTCTACAAAAATCTATTTGATACATCAACCCAACTCTTTCGAGGTAAAGATACCAATGGCAATTGGAGAATGCCATTTGACCCTTTGACAGCTACCTCACCCATGAACAATCCAGGCGATTATACCGAAGCAAATGCTTGGCAATACTTTTGGACTCCAGCACAATATGATGTAGAGGGTATGAAAAATCTATTGGGAGGAACATCGGCTTTCACCAAAAAACTAAATGAATTTTTCACCATTGAAAGCGTTAATCCAAATAAATTTTTAGGACAAGAAGCCATGATTGGACAATATGCTCATGGTAACGAACCGAGTCATCATATAGTGTATTTATATGCTTTTTCCGATACACCAAAAGTGGGACAAAAATACATTCATAAAATCATCAACGAATTTCACAATAATACACCAGATGGAATGATAGGAAATGACGATTGCGGTCAAATGAGTGCTTGGTATATTTTATCTTCATTAGGATTTTATCCTATAAATCCAGCAAATGGCGAATTTGTTTTGGGTGTGCCTCAAGTCAAAAACGCAACAATCCATTTAAAAAATAATAAAAAATTTACCATAAATAAATCTAATTTTTCTGAAGATAATAGTTATTCAAACACTCAAAAACTAAACAATATAGAATTAAGTAAACCAATTATAAACTATTCGGATATTATAAATGGCGGAACACTTATTTTTCAAATGACAAATCAATACTAATTATGAGAAATATTCATAAAACACTAATATTTATGACTTTATTCACTTTGACATTACATGGTCAAAACCAAAATAAAGTGGCTGAAAAATATCAAATACTACCTTTTGGAAGCATTAAGCCAACTGGCTGGCTGAAGACACAAATGCAAAAAGATGTTGATGGTTTTGTGGGAAATTTGGATAAATTGGTTCCTGACTTAATCAATGATCCAATTTACAGTACAGGTAGATTGCATAAAAACAGTACGGTTAAAGATTTAGGAAACAATAAAGAAGGAGATGCAGAAGGAAGTGATCAATACAAATGGTGGAACAGCGAAACCCAATCCAATTGGTGGGATGGGTACATTAGAAATGTAATACTATTGAATGACAAAGCAGGGCTTAAAAAAGTGGAACAATATGTTCAAAAAGTTTTGAAATCGCAAGATGAAGATGGCTATATTGGTATTTACGATAAAGAATTACGTTATAATTTCAATTCAGAAAATGGCGAGTTATGGTCAAAAGCTACTATGTATCGTGGTTTACTAGCGTATTATGAGTATTCAAAAGACAAAAAAGTATGGAATGCTATTGTGAAAGCTGTAGATAATGTAATGACAAATTATCCAATAGGTAAATCAAGTCCGTTTGAATCAGGCAAAGCATTTAATGGTGGAGTATCACACGGATTAACGTTTACCGATGTTTTAGATAAAATGTATCAAATCACAGGCGATACAAAATATGCAGACTATGCCCTATTTTTATTTTTAGATTTTAGCAAAACCTATCAATCTGAAAAAGATGTGCAATTGAACAATATTTTAAATCCAAATTACAAGCTACAATCGCATGGTGTGCATACCTACGAGCATTTACGTCCTTTATTAGTTGCCACTTATGCTGGTAATAATTCTGAATTAAAAAAAGCATTGGAGATTTACATTCAAAGAATTGAGAACACCACAACACTAACAGGTGGGGCTATTGGCGATGAATGGATTGCCGAAAGAACTGCAGATGCAACACTTACAGGTTATGAATATTGTTCGTTACATGAATTATTAGACAGTTATACCGTTTTATTACAAAAGCAAGGTAATCCAAAAACGGCAGAAGCTATAGAGACTATTTTCTACAATGCAGCTCAAGGGTCTAGAAACCCGAATCATTCTTGTATTGCTTATCTTAAAACAGATAATTCATTTGAAATGATGGGTACAAAAAATGGTGAAGTGGAGCCCAACCGAAATCAAACGAGATACAAATATTCGCCCGCACATCAAGATGTAGCTGTTTGTTGCAATCCCAATGCTGGTAGAATTACTCCTTATTTCATTGAAAAATCATGGCTAAAAGAAAACGAAAATACGCTTGTAAATTTGCTTTTAATGCCTAATTCTGTAGAAACAAAAATTCAAAATCAATTCATTAAAATTGAAACTATTACGGAATATCCTTATGAGAATACATTTACCTTCAAAATTTCAAATCCAACTTATGCGCAACCTATAATCAAAATTAGAAAACCAGCATGGGCTACTAAAGTTATAACTAATGAAAGTTATGTTTTGGAAAATGATTTTATAGTTATTGATAGAAAATTTGGAAATGAGGATAAAATTCAAATTGAATTTAAAACCGAAATTCAAATTAAAGAAGATAAAAATCAAGAGAAATATTTCAGTTATGGTGCATTGTTTTATGCAAAACCCATTGAAGCTATTGAGCAAAGAGGAAAATCGTATTTCACTCATTTTGATGATTTAACCTATAAGCCAATTGATACCAATCGTTTTGAATTTATTGAGGATAATCAAGCTTCCTTTAAAAATGGTCAAATGATTTTGAAAGCAAAAAATAAAACAACCAATCAAATAGAAAATATTAGACTTATCCCATTTGGTAAAACGATTTTAAGGCAAGTTAGTTTTTAAAACAAAATAATCGATAACCAAATACAGTTTCCTTTTTTTGAAAAAGATTTTAGTTTCAAAAGTTCGAAGATAAATCTTCTATCTCCACAAAAAAAACCCTGTAATCAACAATTACAGGGTTTTTTGTTATTATCAATACATCAAATGCTGTTTTGAATTCGTTCGCCAACCGGCTTGGTTTTCGTAGTCTACAAAAAAGATTTTCAAATCGGCTTGGTTTTCATATTTTACAAAATAGATTTTCTTTTTTGACAGATTGGAATAGGTTGTAAAAAACCATTTTCCATCGTTTTGACCCGCTTGATTTTCGTATTTCACTTTATAAACCTTCAAATCGGCTTGATTTTCATAGGAAACAACAAAAACTTTAACATCGGCTTGGTTTTCATAATCGACTGAAAAAACCTTCTGAGCCTGGCAAAAAGTCAATGGGAAAAATCCAAAAAGCAAAAGATAAATAAACGTTTTCATAATCTATATTTTTTTAATTAATAAAAATTATTCCGGAATAATCACATCGCCATTCCATTCCATAAAACCACCCATTAAATTATAAGTCGTTTCAAAACCCATTTGATTCATTACCGCGCAAGCTTTTTCGCTTCGGCCACCCGCTTTGCAATAAACATAATAGTTTTTGGATTTATCCAATTCGTCCAACATATAAATAAATCCTTGACCTTTATAGATATCAATATTTATGGCATTTGGAATTATTCCTTCGGCGCATTCGTCATCGGTTCTAACATCCAAAACTACGGCGTTATTGTCTTCGTTCAAACGTGAAACCCATTCTTGTTGCGATACATTCATTTTATTATTATTTTGTAATAGTCAAAATTCGGTAAAATAAAAGTCTAAAAAAAGCATTTCGTCGAAATTATCCCCTATTTCAATTATTATAAAAATATAAATACTTATTTGTTTGTATATACAAATAAAATAATCTTACATTTGTACCGACAACAATTGTAACTACAATTATGACACTAGAAGATTTTATCAAACCAAATTCACCCATAACCATTTCGAAGAAAACGGTATTAAATATTTTGTACACACAAAATACCATCGCCGATAAATTCAACGAATTGCTAAAACCTTTTGATATTTCAAACGAACAATTTAATGTTTTACGGATTTTGAGAGGCCAAAAAGGGAAACCAGCAAATATGTGTGTGATACAAGAACGAATGGTCGCGAAAACAAGTAATACTACGCGACTTGTTGATAAATTACTTCTAAAAAACTTGGTAACGCGAGAAGTTTGCCCTGACAACAGACGAAAAATTGAAGTTCAAATTACGCAAAAAGGCCTTGATTTATTAGACCAATTGGATCCAAAAGTTATCCAATACGAAAATTCTTTTTCTAATAATTTATCGCCAGAAGAACTAGCAAAATTGAATCTTCTTCTTGAAAAATTCAGAAATTTATAACCCAAAAATAAGTACTAACAAAAAATTAAAAAAATGAGTCAATTTATTGA
Organism: uncultured Bacteroidota bacterium; assembly: GCA_903839195.1. Taxonomy (GTDB): domain Bacteria; phylum Bacteroidota; class Bacteroidia; order Flavobacteriales; family Flavobacteriaceae; genus Flavobacterium. Next base: position 4,587 of record CAIMBK010000008.1, read on the forward strand.
AAATCAAAACTGGAGATACGCTACAAAAAAATTTGATCCCTCCAAAAAAGTTTCTACAGCCGATTTAAATACGTTAAAAGAAGCCATCCGATTGAGCACCTCTTCTTATGGATTGCAACCTTACACGGTTTTCATTATCGAAAATGCAGAAATCAAGGAAAAATTAAAACCATTGGCTTACGGTCAAAGCCAAATTACAGATGCATCACACGTAATTGTTTTTGCTAACAAACTAAATGTTGGAGTGACAGAAATTGATGCTTATTTAAAAAACATTGGTGAAACAAGAGGAATTCCCGCTGAAGGTCTTGCTGGTTTTGGCGATTATATGAAAGGAAATATCACCTCGCTTCCAGAAGAAGTTAGAAATATTTGGACTTCAAAACAAACCTACCTGGCTTTAGGAAACTTGTTAAACGCAGCTGCTGAATTAAAAATTGACGTTACACCAATGGAAGGTTTTAACCCAAAAGGATTCAACGAAGTATTGGGTTTAAACGAAAAAGGATTGAACGCTTCAGTTGTTGCAACCATCGGATACCGTCATGAAGCCGATGATACCCAACATTACAAAAAAGTTAGAAAATCAAACGAAGAATTATTTATTACACTTTAAAAATAACCCTAAAACAAATTTAATTAATATGAAAAATTTAAAAACAATTGTAATTGCATTATTAGTAGTTCTTGGAACCACTGTTTCAAACGCACAAACCAAAAAAATTGACGCTGCAACAAGCAAAATCACTTGGATAGGAAAAAAAGTAACCGGACAACATGGTGGCACCATCAATGTTAAAGAAGGAAACCTAGTATTTACAGGTAAAAAACTTACTGGCGGAACCGTAACTGTTGATATGACATCACTAGTTTGTACCGATTTAAAAGCCGGAGAAGGAAAAGAAAAAATAGAAGGACACTTGAAATCAGAAGATTTCTTCGGGACAGAAAAATTTCAGACCTCTAAAATCGTTTTCAAAAAAGTAGTAGCCAGCGGAAAAAATAGCTATACGGTTACTGCCGACTTGAGCATCAAAGAAAAAACAAACCCAATTACTTTCGAACTAACAGTTGTCGGAAATACTGCAGCTGCAGCCTTGAAAGTAGATCGAACCAAATTCGACATCAAATACGGTTCAGGTTCCTTTTTTGACAACCTTGGCGATAGAGCTATTAGCGACGAATTCGAATTAAACGTGGCTTTACAATTCTAAATCTACCCGAATTTATTCAATACAAAAACCACCAAAATTGGTGGTTTTTTTTTCCTCAAAACCAACCGGCTTTTAAAAACCGTTTTAGTGAATAAAACGTTAGTACTACACATATGATATAATATTCATAAGAAGTTACTGAAAGCCATGAAGAAACTTGCGTCCTCAATTAGTTATTATACATGAAAACCTATAAAACAAAAAACCCCGTTTCGTTAGAAACAGGGTTTTTCATAAAGAAACCTTCCTGCCGGCAGGCAGGGGCGACGACCCGAGCCCGAAGGGCGAACACGTCATTCTATTAAAACAAAAAACCCCGTTTCGTTAGAAACTGGGTTTTCATAAAGAAAGGCGACGACATACTCTCCCACATAATTGCAGTACCATCTGCGCAGGCGGGCTTAACTTCTCTGTTCGGAATGGGAAGAGGTG
>CAIMBK010000009.1 GCA_903839195.1 uncultured Bacteroidota bacterium
CAAATTTGTGGTTCCAAACCCCACCGTTGGGGTCTTGAACTCCTCCGTTGTGGTTCGCAAATAGTATTTTGCGGTCATAGACTGATAATTTGTGGTTCTTTAGTCCATTTTTGGGGTTTAAGAATGATATTTTAGGGTTAATAACCCAAAATTTAGAGTCAAAAACCCCAAATTATCACTCCAGAACCCCAACGGAGGACTTTGGAACCGCAATAGAGGACTTAATTACTCCTGTGTTGTAGTCTTTGGGGCGGCTGTTCTACTAAAAAACTGCTTCAATTCATTCACTTTGATTTCATAACCGGGCGATGCAGTACCTGCCATAAAGTTAGCATAGGCATAATCTGCCAATGCTGCTTGGTAATTGTCATAATCGTGCAAGATTTTGGCATTATTTAAGCGAACAATCAAACTTTCTAATCGGGCAATCATGCCTTCCAAGTTGTTGCGGCTGGTGAAATCTTTGGCGTACTCTGCCCAGTCCACATGTGGTGTTTGTAGTGCGGGCTGGGTGTTGTGGTAATCCATGGTTTTGTTGACCATTAGTTTGTTTTGCTCATTAATGCTCCCGTATCGCTGGCGCTCTTCTGCCGATAGGTTTACGTTTACTACCGCTAACTCGGTTTCTAGTGCCGTAATAGCTGTTGTAGCGGCTGTTACCTGTGCCGCTGTTAAATGGGTGTTGTTTAAATTTGTAATTGCCATGGTGATTGTTTTTAATTGTTTACTGTGATTTAATTAGGTTTTACTGTTTCGATTGGTTCTTCTTTTTTAGGATTAATGGCCGTTGAATCAATTGTTGGATTTTTGGTATCTGGTTTCACGACGCAATTCATACAGGCCGTATATCCTTTTGCTTTGGCATCCGACAGGCTAATGGCAATTGAACTCTTGCTTAGGTGCTCACAATTTTCTGCATGATACTTTTTGCCGGTTTTGGTAACAAAAACGGTTTGGGCTACCATTGTGCTGCTTAGCATTATTGCTAGCAGGGATAGGAATACGATTTGTTTTTTCATTTTTTTTGGTTTTAAAGGATTATATAAAGGTTTAGAGGTTCAGAGGTATAAAGGTTTAGAGGTTCAGAGGTATAAAGGTTTAGAGGTTCAGAGGTTTATATTTGGGTTTGAAGGTTTATAGTACGACGGGTTCCAAAGCAAAATGCCTCTGAAACATCAGAATAAAATTTTGAAAAATAGGTTGGAATTAAAACCGATAACGGGTAGTAGTTTGTTGGCATATATTCAATTGGGTTGGTTTGTTTTTGTAAAAATAATAAAAAAAGTAAACCACCACACAAAAACAATAAATATTTTTTTGGGGAACAATCGGGCTCGAAATAGCCACTTGATTGCGTTTCGGGAAAGACACGCCATTGGGCGTGGTTTATTTTTGGTTATAATAGTTTTTCATAACCCAAAAGGCTTTTTTCTTTTGTCCGTCGTTTGAAATTAATCCTTTTCGATTATAGCCGTCTTGAATTTCTGGCAATACCCGTCTTGGCGAACGAAAATCAACTAAAATCCAAGGCGAAAGCCCCGCGAGATTAGGCATTTTGTCAATCATTTTTAAATTTTGAACGTACAAATATTCTTGAAATTCTTCATTCCACCGGTCTTTTTTATCTCCATGAAGCCCTTGTTTGGCATCGCCTCCAAACTCCGAAACAATCAAAGGCTTGTTGTATTTGCTTGTCCATTTCATGGTTTCCGCGTCTTCTAAATTACCGCCATACCATCCCAAATATTGATTAAACGAAATTAAATCCATATATTCTCCAAGCGGGTCGTCAATGGTGTTTACGCCGTTTTTGTTTTCGGATAATAACGCGGCGCTTATTAGTCTATTTGGATCGGCTTTACGAGTTTCGGCAGCTAAATCAGCAATAAATTTTGTTCGGTCTTCCGAAATGGGCGTTTCATTGGCCATGGACCAAATAATAACGGAAGCGCGATTTTTATCTCTAAAAATCATCTCTTGCAATTGATTTTCTGCGTTTTGATAAGTAGCCCTATTTTTAAAATCAATGGTCCAATACACCGGTATTTCTTCCCAAACCAAAACGCCCATTTCGTCAGCCAATCGAACCATGTTTTCGTTATGCGGATAGTGGGCTAAGCGGATATAATTACACCCCATTTCTTTTGCCCAAACCAACAATCGTTTAGCGTCTTCTACGCTATTTCCTCTTCCCCCTTTTGCGCTTTCTTCATGAACAGAAACGCCTTTTAAAAATAGGGGCTTCTGGTTTAAATATAGTTTCCCGTTCTTGGCCTCAATGATTCTAAAACCGATTTTGTCTTTAATTACCTGATTGTTATAAGTAATTAAAACATCATACAATTTTGGATTTTCTGGCGACCAATAAATCATTTTTGAAGCATTAAAACCGAAATTTAGTTGTCCGGCTTCATCTGTTTTTTTTATTAAACGAACCTTCAATTCTTTAATTTCTATACTAATTTCTTTATTGGCATCGGCTTGATTTAATGTAACAAAACCAGAAATTTTCGCAATCTGATTTTTCTCAACATGAAATTCATAGTCTTTAACAAAAGCGTTTTCTTCTTCGATTAATTGAACATCGCGGGTAATTCCGCCATAATTCCACCAATCGGTATTGGTAGTTGGAACGGCGTCTTTTTGGCGTTTATTATCGACTTTTACGACTAAATAATTACCCGACGCTTTAATTATTTTAGAAACTTCATAGGTGAATGAGGTAAAACCGCCCAAATGCGTTCCTAATTTTATTCCATTCAAATACACATCGGCTTTATAATTTACAGCACCGAAATTCAAGAAAAGTCGCTTGTTATTTTTAAGAGAATAATCAAAAGATTTTTTAAACCAAACCGTCCCCTCATAATACATTAATTCATTAGCTTGGGTATTCCAATCGTTTGGAATATCCATTTGAGGCGACTTATCAAAATCGTATTCAACTAATTCTTGTTTGTTTGCAGCATGATAATTATTAAAATACGCCCCTTTTTGAAAGTCGCTTTTTTTGTCATATTCGTCCAAATGAAAACTAAAATAACCCGTTTCGTATGGGTCGATTATGTAATTCCATTTACCATTTAAACTTGTTGTTTGCCGATTAGGAATGTTTTGCAAGAAGGCCTTTGTTTGCGCAAAGAAGCAGTTTCCGGTCAAAAACAATGATAAAACAAGAATTTTTTTCATAACGACATAGCTATTGATTGAATATAAAATTACCAGCGTAACATAAAAGGCAATCTGTTTGCTTCAAATGTATTATTTTTTTCGTTCAAATCATTTAAAGGGGGTTTAACATTGTTTTAATCTCAAAATGGAAAACCCCAGAAAACCCAAAAAAATAAAATTACTATCTTTGTGCCGAAAGTAATTGACCATAAACAAAAAAAATTCATCGATGAAAACCCTTCAAGATTTTGATTTCAAGAACAAAAAAGCACTCATTCGTGTTGATTTTAATGTGCCATTAGACGAGCATTTTAATGTGGCCGATGCCACCCGAATTGAAGCCGCCAAACCTACCATTGACAAAATCCTAGCCGATGGCGGAAGCGTAATCTTAATGTCGCACCTTGGAAGACCAAAAGGAAAAGAAGACCAGTATTCGATGTGTCATATCTTAAAAACAGCCTCCGATATTTTAGGAAAAGAGGTGTTATTTTCTTCTGATTGCATTGGCGATGTAGCGCAAACAGCTGCCAAAAACTTGCAACCCGGACAAATTTTACTATTAGAAAACCTACGTTTTTATAAAGAAGAAGAAGCAGGTGATGTTGCTTTCGCAAAAGAGTTAGCCTCTTTAGGCGATATCTATGTGAACGACGCTTTCGGAACTGCCCACCGCGCTCACGCCTCCACCACAATAATTGCACAATTTTTTCCAGAACACAAATGTTTCGGAGCGCTATTGGCCAAAGAAATTGAAAGCCTAAACCGCGTATTAAAAAACAGCGAAAAACCAGTAACAGCCGTTCTTGGAGGATCAAAAGTATCTACCAAAATTACCGTTATCGAAAATATTTTAGACAAAGTGGACCACATGATTATCGGTGGGGGAATGACTTTTACGTTTGTGAAAGCCCTTGGCGGAAAAATTGGCGATTCCATTTGTGAAGACGACAAACAAGAATTGGCGTTAGAAATTTTAAGATTGGCCAAAGAAAAAGGGGTTCAAATTCACATTCCAGTGGATGTTGTAGCGGCCAACGATTTTTCAAACGAGGCGCAAACTCAAATAGTAGATGTTCGCGAAATCCCTGAAGGATGGCAAGGATTGGACGCAGGTCCAAAATCTTTGGAGAACTTCAAAGCGGTAATTTTGGCATCCAAAACCATTCTTTGGAACGGTCCATTAGGTGTTTTCGAAATGCCAACTTTTGCCAACGGAACGATTAGTTTGGGGAATTTTATAGCCGAAGCAACAGCAAACGGCGCTTTCTCACTAGTTGGTGGCGGCGACTCCGTTGCAGCTGTAAAACAATTTGGATTGGAATCCAAAATGAGCTACGTTTCTACAGGAGGTGGCGCCATGCTTGAAATGCTAGAAGGAAGAATCCTACCGGGAGTGGCAGCAATATTGGATTAAAAGCACATTTTAACAATAATTAAACGTTTTTTTAGTTTTAACCTACTATGTTTGTAAATTAGAATGCAATTAATTGAATTATAGTATATTATCATTAGTACTTATGACAATACGAAATAGCACCCTATCGTTACTATTATTGCTTTCCTTTTCTGCCTTTGCGCAAGAAAGTACTAATAGCCTCAAAAGAGAATCCCAAAATGCCTTTTTAGACTCCATTAAAAGCACTTTTATTCAGGACAAAATCGCCTCGTGTGTGGACAGTCTTTGGATGAAAGAACTAAGCAATTTGGATATTTATAATGACCTTTCCAAAGAGATAAAAGATATTAATGTTGACCAAGAAGTGGATTATGAATTGCCAACGGCGTTGCTAAAAAAACGTCTCGCAGCAATGGACGCCAAATCCCCTTTTAATATCGAATACAACCAAGGATTAGAAAATGTTATCAAATCCTTTTTGAAAAATCGAAAGAAATCCTTCGAACGATTAATGGCCATTTCAGAATATTATTTCCCAATGTTTGAAGAAGCTTTGGCGCGACAAAACGTGCCTTTGGAAATAAAATACCTTGCCGTTGTTGAATCCGCATTAAACCCAAAAGCGGTTTCCAGAGTGGGCGCCACCGGACTTTGGCAGTTTATGTATCAAACCGGAAAACAATACAATCTGGACATAAACACCTATGTTGATGATCGAAGCGATCCAATAAAAGCAAGTGATGCCGCGGCGTTATACATGTCAAATATGTATAAAATTTTTGGCGATTGGGATTTGGTTTTAGCGTCTTATAATTCCGGACCAGGAAACGTTGCCAAAGCGATTAGACGTTCTGGCGGGCAGCAAAATTTCTGGAATATTCGAAAAAACCTTCCGAAAGAAACCCAAGGATATGTCCCTGCTTTTTTAGCAACGATGTATATTTATCAATACCACAAAGAACACGGAATTGTCCCGAATCGCGCAATTATAAAGCATTTTGCCACCGATACCATCATGGTAAAACAAGAAATCACGTTCAAGCAAGTTTCGGATTTATTGGATATTCCAGTGTATCAATTGCAATTGTTAAATCCTTCATACAAAAGAGATGTCATTCCGTTTATTGCGGGTGAAAATCATTTTTTGCGAATGCCAAATGACAAAGTAGCGATTTATACGTCTAATGAAGATAAAATCTACGCCTACACGCAACACGAATCCAACCGAAGAGAGCGCCCTTATGAAACCGCAATTGCTTCAAGACTTCGCGATACTTTAGGAACCGATTCCAACCGAACGGTGGTTTCAAAAACGAAGTATTACAAAGTGAAAAGAGGGGATAAACTTAGCGAAATTGCCGGAAAATTTGGCGTAGCGATGTCGGATTTAAAAAAATGGAATCACCTCAAAAGCACCAAAGTTGCCCGAGGCAGAAACCTGAAAATTTATTCGTTTGAAACACAAGAAATAGTCAAAACATCGGAACCGAAAAAAGAAATTGTTTCCAAAGAAGTGGTGGCTTCTGTTGAGCCAAAATTGGTAAAAGAGTCTAAAAACTATAAAGAAGAAACTATTATTACCTATGAGAAAACCAACAAAAAGTACAAGGTTAGAAAAGGCGATAATTTAGGGAAAATCGCCAATGATTTTAACGTTTCGGTTGCGGATATTAAAACTTGGAATAACTTAAAAAGAAATGCAATTGCCAAAGGGCAAACCTTAAAAATAGTGGTTTCTGAAAAAGTAGTTTCGAAAGTTCGTAAAGAAATCAAAACAGACAAAACACCGTTGGAACCTAAAACCGAGGAACTAGCAGCCGCTCCGGAATATTATGTGGTTCAAGTAGGGGATAATTTAAATACAATCGCAAAGAAATATAATGTTTCGGTTGAGCAAATCAAACTTTGGAACAACCTTCTCGACACGAATATTCAATTGGAAAGTAAATTAAAAATCGCCGACATCGGAAAAGATTCTCCAGCCATTGAGCCAGCAAAACCAATCTTTAAAACGGAAGAATATGTTGCGGTAAAAGGCGACAATTTGGTAAAAATTGCTAAGAAATTCTCAGCGTCTTTGGAAGATTTAAAAACCTGGAACAATCTAGCGGACGGAAATATTCAATTAGGAAGCACTTTGATTGTTTCCAAAAAAGAAATTAGTGCCGAACAAAACAGCAACAAAGACAATGTAGCCGCGACCAAGTCCAAAACAAAACAATATTTTGTTCAAAAAGGAGATTCGCTTTTTAGCATTGCCAAAAAATACCGCGTTACGATTTCCGATATTAAAAAATGGAATCAAATGAACGGGGAAGATTTAAAACCCGGAATGAAACTTAAAATAAACGGATAATAGAAAATCTTTACTTAAATTTGGGCTTTAATTCATTCAAAAAACCGATGAATAAAGCCCATTTTTTATTGTTAATTGTGATTGTTTTTTTCATTTCTTGTAAAGAACAAAAAGAAAACACGACCAAACAATCCCTCGAAAAAATAAATACAATTTCGGTCCTAATTGATGATCAATTATGGAAAGGGGAAATTGGCGACAGCATCCGAAATAAATTTGCATCGCCCGTAATTGGGCTTCCGCAAGAAGAGCCACTTTTCACCATCAATCAATATCCCGCGAAATTATTAGAAGGTTATCGAACCACCAGCCGGAATATTATTGTTATAAAAAAAGAACCAAAAAGCAAATTTGAAATCACCGAAAACGAATTTGCATCGCCCCAAAACATCGTTCGAATTTCTGGCCGAACCGGTATTGAAATCATTGACACACTCGAAAAACATTCTACTCAAATTATCCGAATGATAAAAAAATCGGAAATCGTAGAAAACCAAAGAATCATTGACACCGCATTAATCAATACCAAAAGAATCACGAAGAAATTTCATGCCAGCATCCATATTCCAAAAGGCTATAATTATGTGATTGTTCGAAAGAAATTTATGTGGCTCAAAAAAGAAATTCCAAGCGGAAGCACAAGTTTATTAATCTATCAAATTCCAATAAAAAACATTGACAACCGAACCCAATCGAGCACCATTAATTCGATTATAAAAATTCGCGATTCTATAGGAAATTTATACATTCATGGAAGAGGAAAAAACACCCGAATGATTACCGAAGCGGCTTATTCGCCGTACTTTTCGATAACCAAACTGGACCAAAAAAAGACCTACGAATCCAAAGGAACTTGGGAACTTAAAAACGATTTTATGTCGGGACCGTTTGTAAATTATTGTATAATTGATTCTCGAAGAAAACGAATTTTGGTTTTGGAAGGATTTTGTTATGCCCCATCAAAGGAAAAGCGCGATTTGATGTTTGAATTGGAAGCGATTATCAAGACAATTAAATTTTAAACCCAAACTATTGACGCAATGGCTCTAAAATGGAAAATAAAGCGCTTTGAAGCGCTTTCAGTCAATGAAATGTATTCGATATTGAAATTGCGCAGCGAAGTCTTTGTGGTGGAGCAAAATTGTGTCTATCAAGATTTGGACGGAAAAGATTCGAAGGCGCTTCATCTTTTTGGCGACTTGAACGGAGAAATTGTGGCGTATTGCCGACTTTTTGATGCTGGCGATTATTTTGAAAACGCTTCAATTGGAAGGGTTGTCGTTGCCGAAAATTGTCGGAATAAAAATTATGGTCACGAATTAATGAAGGAAGCGATATCGGAAATCTTGAACCATTTCCAGAAAAAAAACATTACCATTTCGGCGCAATTGTATTTAAAGAAATTCTACGAACAGCATGGTTTTATTCAAACCAGCGAGACGTATCTTGAAGACGATATTCCGCATATCGAAATGAAAAAAAACGATTAAATTTTTGTGATAACCAGTTCCACACGCCGGTCATAATCGGGGCCTTTTCCTAGCGGAACGGTATTTCCATACCCTTTAAAAGTCATTCGGGCTTTATTAATTTTTCTTAAAACCAAATAGTTATAAACGGCTTGCGCCCGATTTTGCGACAATTGTCTTTTTCTTGTGTCGCGGTCAATGGCTTCTTTTTGGTACGGCGGGGTACAACAAACGTGCCCTTGAATTTCAAATTGTAAATTTTTATAACGGTGTAATAATAAAGCTATTTTTTCCAGTTGTTTTTTGGCCGCAAAAGTCAGCTGGCTGCTGCCACGATCAAATAATAAATTTTCCAAATAAATATGATCGCCAACAATGTGTTTTTTCTGAACGCTCGAATAGAATCCAGGAAGTTCAATTTTTGGCAACGGTTTTAAATTAATTACCACATCGACACGACGGTTTTTTGATCGGATTTCGGGCAAGTTTTCGACCAAATCATCGTCAATCAAAACGCGTCCTTTTCCTTCAATGGTTACGATAATTTTGTTTTTTATTCCGTTTTCGATTAATTTTTCTTTTATCGTATTGGCGCGATTATTTGACAATTTATAATTGTAAGCATCCTTTCCGCGGTCGTCGCAATAACCATAAATTTGGATGGATTCAATTCGTATAGAATCGGTTTTTTTGATAAAATCAATCACTTGAAAACCCTGACTTTCGTCTAATGAAAACTTGTCAAATTGAAAATACACCGATTGAACGACTTCTTCTTGGGCGTGAAGAAAGCCGATGAAAAACAAAGGCAAAATTTTAAAAAAACGAATCATTATTTCTTCAGTATTTTGTTATACTCTTCGGAATTGCTCAATAAGCTAACTCCTTTTTTTATCTCGGAATTGTTTTTTGTGTAATATAAATAAAGGCCTTCTTTGTATTGATAGCGCTTGATAATTTCATCTAAAATAAGATTTTTTATTTCTTTCTGATTCTGATTCAATAAATTTTCTTCGCTTTTTTCCAATGAAGCCAACAATTGATTGTATTCCGCTTGAATTTCGGTGTCAATTTTTTCTTTTTTGGCTGCGGCCAATGTGTTTTTTAATGCGATTTCGGTTTCGGTATCAAACGAAAAATGCGACTTTTTTAGAAACAATTTGAAGGCCAAAAAATCAGCATCCGTAATAACTGGAATTGTGTTTCCAAGCGTTGGGTTTTTGTAATAATACTCGGTTACAAAATTGAAAATCCCATCATTTTTGACCAATAAATCGGCAATCGCGCTTGTTTTTGTTTGTTCCAATTCCATATCAGGAAAAATTCCGCCACCATCATATACTGTTCTTCCAGCCCGAGTTTTAAAAGCATTATAATTGGTTGAAGTGGTTCGAATGGCTTTCCCGTCTTTGTCTTTATGCGAATAATCCAACGCTTGAATACATCTTCCGGACGGTGTATAATAGCGCGCAATGGTTATTTTTAGTTGTGTTCCAAAACTCAAATCAACCGGTCTTTGTACAAGTCCTTTCCCAAAACTCCGACTTCCAATAACTACCGCTCGATCCAAATCCTGAAGCGCCCCCGAAACAATTTCGGAAGCCGAAGCGCTTTTTCCATCTACAATAATCACTAATGGAATTTCGGTGTCAACGGGTTCTCGAGTTGTTTTATAAACCGCATTGTGTTTCTCAATTCTTGATTTTGTTGAAACAATAATTTCATTTTTTGGAACAAATAAATTACAAATGTTTACCGCCTCGTTTACTAGTCCGCCTGGATTTCCACGAAGGTCTAAAATAATTTTTTCGGCGCCTTCTCTTTTAAGTTGTTCTAGAGCATCTTTGGTTTCTACGGATGCTTTTTTACTGAATTCACTTAGTACGATATAACCCGTTTTTTCATCTATTTTCCCAAAAAACGGAACGGCTTTCAATTCCACTTCTTCCAAAACCAATTGTGCCGAAAGGGTTTTTCCTTGGCGCATGTATTTGATGTCCACTTTCGAATTTTTTCCGCCATTAAGAAGCTGGCTCACATCTTCTTTATAATCATTCAAATTGATGTCGCCAATTTGGAAAATTTCGTCACCCGCTTTTAAACCCGCTTTGTCCGCCGGATAATTTTTATAAGGCTCTTTGATGATTAATTTGCCTTCTTTTCTGGTTATAACGGCGCCAATTCCAGTATATTCTCCCGTGTTATTTATCTTGAATTTCAATACATCTTGCTCGTTAAAATAGACGGTATAAGGGTCTAATTCGGCCAACATGTTTTTGATCGCTTTGTTCATTAATTCGCCCGGATTAGTGTCGTCAACATAGTTTGTGTTTACGGCTTTAAACAAAGTGGTGAAGATTTCAATTTGTTTGGCAACTTCAAAAAAATCTTCTCTAAAACTAACGGTTATAAAAAGTAAACCACTGGCTACGAATGGGATGATATATTTTTTTTTCAAAAGGGAGCGCATATTTACTATTGGATTTTGTGTAGACGAAAATACAAATTAACTTCAAATACAGGTGCTAAAAAATTCATAATAATTGTTTTTGAGATAAAAAGCGTTTCGAAAAAGCGTTTTATTTGGAATTTTCGGGGTTAATTGCGGCCAAAAACTTCGTAAACAATTGAATGGTTTTTAGGTTGATTTCTTCATAAGTCAATCGGTCTTTGCTTTGATATAAAAACATAATGGCGTAGGGTTTGTCCATGTTTTCTAAAATCAAATGCTTGTTTAATCGGTAGGTTTCGCGAAGTACGCGTTTAAAATAATTTCGATCAACGGCAAGTTTGAAGTGTTTTTTTGAAACCGAAACGCCAATTTTTAAAGGAATATTTTCGCCAAAATCGCCCTCAACATAAACCAATCGCAAGGGATATTTTGCAACCGATTTTCCCTCCGAAAAGAGTAAATCGATGGTGTTTTTGCTTTTGAGTTTCTCCGATTTTGGATAGGTAAATTTCATGGTCGTTTGTAAATACAATAAAACAAAGGTACAAAGGCAATCTTAATAATCAGGAAAAGCAAATTATTTGATTTCAAACACGTTGTTTCCCGCGTTGATATCGGCCATTAGTTTGCTCGGATCAATCGTGATTTTTTTTATCGATTTTTTAGTTGTCGTAATAGAAAATTCATAATTTGGATTTCCCCAAGTCCAATCCTTTAAAACGGTTCTTTTTACAGCCGGATTTGGATTTTCTTTGATAAAATTCATCATTCGCAACGGAATATAAAACGTTTCTTTTGTTCCGTCAACATATTCCACTTCAAGATCAATTGGCATTGGCATTCGCCCAATTCTTTCCAATGAAATCGTGGTGTTATTTCCATTGTCGGCAACCGTTTTTATTCCATAATCAATGGTGTTTGTGGTTTGCGTCCAATCGGTTAAATACCAATCCAATTCGGCTCCCGAAACGCGTTCGGCAGTTCGTTTAATGTCGTTTGGCGTTGGGTGTTTAAATTTGAAATCGTGATAATAGCGCTTGACCGTTTCTTCGAGTTTTTCTTTTCCAATAATATAAATCAATTGCGACAAAAAAAGGCAACCCTTGTAGTAGGAAGCGACGCTGTAATTTTTATTGATATCGTAGCGATCGGAATGAGTGGTTTGAGGTTGTTCTTTTCCAGAAGCGACCAATTTGTAATAAGTAGGATAAAGATCCGAAAACGGATTTTCTTCTTTTTTATCCGCAATTTCATTGAGCACTAAATATTCAATATACGTCGCAAAACCTTCATCAAGCCAAGAATGTTTTGATTCATTGGAACCAAGAATTTGTTGAAACCAAGAATGGGCCAATTCATGAGGCGCAGAATGTAACATTCCTTCGGTAGTTCCATTTCCTAACATCAACGTACACATGGCATATTCCATTCCGCCATCGCCACCTTGAATAAAGGAATATTGTTTGTAGGGATATTCGCCAACAGTTTTGTTGAAATACGCCATAATTTTAACCAGCAATGGTTCCAAAGCTTTCCAGTTTTCGATTACTTTTGGATTGTTTTTATATAAAAAATGCAAATCGACATTATTGGGTCCTTTGACAATGTCGTGAACATATTCTTTGTCGGCAGCCCAAGCAAAATCGTGCACATTTGGCGCAATAAAATGCCAATTTAGGGTTTTTGTTTTCTTTGGATAAACGACATTAATTCCTTCTGCTTGATAACCGTGTCCTATTTCGTTTGGATTTTGCAAATAGCCCGTTCCGCCTAAAGTATAGTCTTTGTCAATGGTAATTGTTACGTCAAAATCGCCCCAAACGCCATAAAATTCTCGGGCAATATAAGGGTCGGCGTGCCAGCCTTCAAAATCAAATTCGGCAATTTTTGGAAACCATTGTCCCATAGAAAGCGCAACACCTTCTTTGTTATTTCTACCCGAACGACGAATTTGAACAGGAACTTGGCCATCAAAATCTAAAGTAAAAGTTGTTTTTTCGCCGGGCAAAATGGCTTTTGCGAGCGTCACTTCAAGAATGGTTTCGATTTCTTTTGTTGAAGCAAAAACGCCATCTTGTTTGAAATTGGAAACATGCAAAAACCCGATTTCATTTGGCTTTAAATTTTTTATGCGACTTTCTTTGATTTCCTTTTCGCCAACTTTGATTTTGGTAATCATTCGGCCGTCTGGTTCGGGGATATTTTGTACTCTCATGTCCATTTCGCTTCCGGGTTGAAAGGCATTATTATACAAATGATAATACACTTTTTTTAACGTATCCGATGAATTATTGGTGTAAATCAATTCCTGTTTTCCTTTGTATAAATAGGTTTTTACATCCACGGAAACTTCCATTTTGTAATTAACGTGTTGTTGCCAATAAGGAGCGTTTTGCGAAAAAACGGTTCCAAAACAGCAATATAAAACAGCAATAATAATAGACTTTTTCATACCGAAGTCGAATATAATAATTAAAAAAATAAGCTTCCCAAAATATATAAAATTTCGAAAAGCTTACTAAAGTATTTTAAAGAGAATTTATCCTTTTAATTTTTTGTTGGGCGTTTTCGATAGTTTTTCAGCCATTATCAAAGCGTTATAAGCGTTCACGATTCTCCCAGATTTTGACAAAGAAGCAAATGGTCTTTTGTCGCTTGGGTCGCCACCAACGTTTACATCCTCGCCAATCGAAGTTCCAGAATCCATCAAAATGTGTTTTACTTGTTTTGCGCTTAATGTTGGGTAATACGAACGAATTAACGCTGCAACTCCAGCAACATTTGGCGAAGCCATTGAAGTTCCTTGAAGAAATTGGTATTTGTTATTGGGCGTTGAAGCATATATTTTAACCCCAGGAGCAAAAACATCTACATTTAAAGCGCCATAATTAGAAAAATCGGCTACAACATTGGCTCCGTATTCATTGTTTAAAGCGCCAACGGTAATCATATTATCTGCAAATTCCGTTTTTTTATCATCTGAATCATTAGGAAAATTGTTTTCCGTGTCGATATCTTCTCCGTCATTTCCAGCGGCATGAACGATTAAAACGTCTTTGGATTCGGCATATTTTATAGCGTCATAAACCCATTGTTTGTGAGGAGAAAAAGATTTTCCGAAACTTCCGTTAATTACTTTGGCGCCATTATCAACCGCGTATCGAATTCCTAAAGCAACATCTTTATCATATTCGTCTCCGTCAGGAACCGCGCGAACCGTAAGGATTTGAACATTATTTGCAATTCCATCACCTCCAATATTGTTGCCTCTAGTTTGCGCTACAATTCCAGCAACGTGCGTTCCGTGAAGAATTTCTTCTTTGTCTGGCCCCATAACATTATTGTTGCCGTATTTTGTGTCGTTAATGTCGTTTGGATTATCGCCTAAAACGGTTCGGTAATTGGTTTTTAAATTATCGCCGCTTAAGACTTTTACAAAACCATCTAATTCTTTTTGTATTTCTTTTTTCAAATCGGGAATGCTCATTCCGTAGGACAACATTCTTTTTAATATGGATTTGTCTTTGTTAATTTCCGCATCAGTTGAAACAATAGCATCAACTTCTTCAGCGGTATAAGTTGTTTTCCCTAAAAGTTTTGAAATCGCTTCGTCGGCTTTTGTGGTCATTGATAAAGCAAATTCAATTTGTTTTTTTGCCTGATTGGCCTCTTCAATTTTATTGTCATTTAGTTTTTTTGCTTCTGCATAAGTTGCCTCGTCAACCAAACTTTTGTCATTGATAATTCGTTCATATTCATAGTTTTCTTTTGTAATATCTCCAAGAAAATTCCAACCATGAATGTCATCGATATATCCGTTTTTATCATCGTCAATGCCGTTTCCAGCGATTTCTTTTTTATTGGTCCAAATTACAGATTTCAAATCTTCGTGTTCAATATCAACGCCAGAATCTACAATTCCAACAATTACAACGGTGCTTTTTTTGTTTTTCAAGAATTCGGAATATGCTTTATCCACGCTCATTCCAGGAACACTGTCTTTTGCCAAATCCAGGTGGCTCCATCTTTTTAATTCCGTTTCGCTAAGTTTTCCGGATTTAGCAACAAAATTACTAGCGCTTTGTGCATTTGCTGAAAGCGATAAAAAGACTATTGCAATTAGCGACAAATAGGTTTTTTTAAATAAGTTCATTTTTTAGGGTTTAAATTTAATGCGTCAAAAATACTTTTGTTTTAGAATATTAATGGTATTGATTAACACTATTTTAAGAAGTCTGCGCAACTAAATTGTTCTTTCAATCGAACGCCTTTTTCGGTTTTTTCTACCGTAATAATTTCGTTATGAGCATCGTGTTCTAAAAATAAATAATAATTTTTTTCAGCCGCCGCATTCATGAATTTTTCTTTTTCGGTTAATGTTAATAAGGGCCGCGTGTCATATCCCATAACATACGGAAGCGGAATGTGTCCGGCGGTTGGTAATAAATCAGCCATAAAACAAATGGTTTTTCCTTGCCAATAAATGTGAGGAATCATCATTTTTTCGGTGTGGCCATCCACGAAGAAAATACCAAAACCCAATTCGCATTGTTCAACAAAATCGCCTTCATTTCGTTTAATAAAATGCAATTGACCGCTTTCTTGCATCGGAAGAATATTTTCATGCAAAAACGAAGCTTTTTCTCTTGGATTGGGTTTTGTTGCCCATTCCCAATGGTTTTCGTTGGTCCAAAATTTTGCGTTTTTAAACGCTACTTCATAACCTGTTTTGTCTTTATTCCATTGCACGCTTCCGCCACAATGATCAAAATGCAAATGCGTCATAAAAACATCGGTAATATCATCGCGATGAAAGCCATATTTTGCCAACGATTTATCCATAGAATGACTTCCCCACAGCGAATAATAACCAAAAAACTTATCCGATTGTTTGTTTCCCATTCCGGTATCAATCAAAATTAACCGATTTCCATCTTCAATCAAGAGACATCGTGCGGCAATATCGATGAGGTTATTTTCGTCGGCAGGATTGGTTTTGTTCCAAATGGTTTTTGGCACCACGCCAAACATAGCGCCTCCGTCCAATTTAAAATTACCGGTTTCAATGGGGTAGATTTTCATTTTTTAGATTTTCTTTTAGAATTTATTGCAATTTATGAAATCTGATTGGCTTATTTATGATGTTAAATCAATTTTTTCTATGCAATTATTAGTTAAAATAAGCCCAAGAATAGAGCGAAAACATTTTAAAGTAATATATTTGCTCTTTATTTAGACAAAATCAAAATAAGCTATGATACAAGTATCCAATACAGCAAGCAAAAAAATCGTCGACATGATGAAAGACGATGGTTTTGACGCTTCCAAAGATTACGTTCGCGTTGGCGTAAAAAGCGGCGGTTGTTCCGGATTGTCTTACGAACTAAAATTTGACAAAGAAATTGGCGAAACCGATAAAGTTTTTGAAATCAATAATGTGAAAATTGCCGTTGAAAAAAAATCATTTCTCTATTTGGCAGGAACTATTTTAGAATTTTCAGGCGGATTAAACGGAAAAGGATTTGTTTTTAATAATCCAAACGCCAGTAGAACTTGTGGATGCGGAGAATCCTTCTCGCTATAGTCAAAAATCAAAAGTCATAAAGTCGCAAGGCAAAAAACGACTTTTGACGTTAGACTTTTAAACTTTAAGACAAAAAAGTATGTCAAAATATACCGAAGACGATTTAAAAATTGAACTCGAAACCAAAGAATACGAATACGGTTTTTACACTGATTTAGAATCGGATACGTTTCCCATTGGTTTAAATGAAGACATTGTTCGTGCCATTTCCCGAAAAAAAGAAGAACCACAATGGATGACTGATTGGCGAATTGAAGCTTTTCGTGCTTGGGAACAAATGACGGAACCTGAATGGGCAAATGTGAATTATCCAAAACCCGATTTTCAGGCAATTTCGTATTATTCGGCCCCAAAAAAAGCCGACCCCAACAAAACCTTAGACGATGTCGATCCGGATCTTTTAGAAATGTATAAAAAATTAGGCATTTCGATTGATGAACAAAAAATGATGAACAATGTCGCTATGGATATTGTAGTTGATTCGGTTTCGGTAGCAACGACTTTCAAGAAAACATTGAGCGAAAAAGGAATTATTTTCATGAGTATTTCGGAAGCAATTCGGGAATATCCAGAACTAGTTAAAAGATACTTAGGAACAATTGTTCCGCAAAAAGACAATTATTATGCGGCATTAAATTCCGCTGTTTTTTCGGATGGAAGTTTTTGTTATATTCCAAAAGGCGTTCGTTGTCCAATGGAATTGTCAACTTATTTTAGAATAAATCAAGCCGGAACCGGTCAATTTGAAAGAACACTTTTGATTGCCGACGAAGGAAGTTACGTGAGTTATTTAGAAGGTTGTACGGCGCCAAGTCGCGATGAAAATCAATTGCACGCAGCGGTTGTGGAATTAATCGCGTTGGATGATGCAGAAATTAAATATTCAACGGTTCAAAACTGGTATCCAGGGAATAAAGAAGGAAAAGGCGGGGTTTTTAATTTTGTAACCAAAAGAGGTTTGTGTGAAAAAAACGCAAAAATTTCTTGGACACAAGTTGAAACCGGTTCGGCAGTAACTTGGAAATATCCTTCTTGTGTTTTAAAAGGAGATAATTCAGTTGGCGAATTTTATTCGATAGCGGTAACCAATAATTACCAGCAAGCCGATACCGGAACCAAAATGATTCATATTGGTAAAAACACTAAATCGACTATTATTTCGAAAGGAATTTCAGCTGGAAAATCACAAAATAGTTATAGAGGATTGGTGAAAATCGGTCCAAATGCCGAAAACGCAAGAAATTTTTCACAATGCGATTCGCTTTTGATGGGAAATAATTGTGGCGCCCACACATTTCCATATATCGAAAGTAAAAATACATCGGCAAAAATAGAACATGAAGCCACCACGAGTAAAATTGGTGAAGACCAAGTTTTTTATTGCAACCAACGCGGTATTCCAACCGAGAAAGCAATTGCATTAATCGTGAACGGTTTTAGCAAAGATGTTTTGAATAAGTTACCCATGGAATTTGCCGTTGAAGCTCAGAAATTGTTGGAGATTAGTTTGGAAGGAAGTGTAGGTTAAAATTGGTTTAAAGTTTAAGGTTTAAAGTTGTGTGTCCAGAATCGATTAGTAATTTTAAACGAATAAAAACCAAACAAAATAATATGGCAACAATTACTCGATTTGAAGATTTAGAAATTTGGCAGGAAGCGAGAAGATTAGCTAAAGAAATACATTTTATTTCTATAGAAACTGAGTTAAAAACAGATTTTAGATTTAGAGATCAAATAAAAGCAGCTTCAGGCTCAGTTATGGACAATATTGCTGAAGGTTTTGAAAGAAATGGAAATCTAGAGTTTCGTCAATTTTTATCAATCGCGAAAGGATCCGCGGGCGAAACAAGATCTCAACTTTACAGAGTATTTGACTGCAAATATATTAATGAAGAAAAATTCTCAATATTGAGAATAGATTACGAGAATTTAAGTGGAAAAATAAACAATTTCATATCATATTTAAACAAGAAGGATTTTAAAGGAACTAAGTTTCAGTAACACTAGAACTTTAAACTTTAAACTTTAAACAAAGAAAACAACATGTTAAGTATTAAAAATCTTCACGCTTCAATAGGCGATAAAGAAATCTTAAAAGGGATTAATCTTGAAGTAAAAGCAGGAGAAATTCACGCGATAATGGGACCAAATGGCGCGGGAAAAAGTACGCTTTCGGCGATTATTGCTGGAAACGAAAACTATGAAGTTACCGAAGGAAAAATTCTTTTGGAAGGCCAAGATATTTCCGAATTGGCTCCCGAGGAAAGAGCGCACAAAGGGATTTTCTTGTCGTTTCAATATCCAGTTGAAATTCCAGGAGTTTCGGTAACAAACTTCATGAGAACCGCCATAAACGAAACTCGAAAAGCGAACAAAATGGAGGAAATGCCCGCCAATGAAATGCTAAAAGTAATTCGTGAAAAATCAGAATTGTTGGAAATTGACCGTAAATTTTTGTCCCGTTCTTTAAACGAAGGATTTTCTGGAGGAGAGAAAAAAAGAAATGAGATTTTCCAAATGGCCATGTTGGAACCCAAATTAGCCATTCTTGATGAAACCGATTCAGGATTGGATATTGACGCCCTTCGAATTGTGGCAAACGGCGTAAATAAATTGAAAAGCGACAAAAACGCCATCATTGTAATTACGCATTACCAGAGACTTTTGGATTATATCGTTCCTGATTTTGTACATGTTTTATACAACGGAAAAATCGTAAAATCGGGCGATGCATCTTTGGCGTTGGAATTGGAAGAAAAAGGATACGATTGGATAAAAAATTTAGTCTAAAGTCTAAAGTCAAAAGGTATTCAATTACAGACTTTAGGACATTTGACGTTAAGACATTAAGACATATTAAATGGAATTAAAAGAAAAATTACTATCGTCTTTTATGGCTTTTGAAGAGCAAATCGATGTGACTTCCGAGTTGCACGATGTTCGGACTTCGGCTATAAAAAACTTCGAAAATAAAGGGTTTCCAACAAAAAAAGAGGAAGCTTGGAAATATACGTCGTTAAATACCATCTTAAAAAACGATTATTCGGTATTCCCAAAAAACGAAAATTCGATAGAATTTGCCGAGGTAAAAAAATATTTTATTCATGAAATTGACACATTTAAAGTAGTTTTTATTGATGGGATTTTCAGCTCTTTTTTGTCGTCAACAACCCACGACGGAATTGATGTTTGCCTAATGTCATCGGCATTAAACAAGCCAAAATATAAGATGGTTATTGACAATTATTACAATAAAATTGCCAGCAAAGACGAAACTTTAACCTCGTTAAATACGGCTTTCGCCAATGAAGGGGCTTATATAAACATTCCAAAAAGCAAAGTTGTTGACAAACCGATTGAAATCATGTATTTCTCGACGGGAAGCGAAGCCACACTTTTGGTTCAACCCAGAAATTTGGTAATTGTAGGCGAAAATTCTCATGTTCAAATTATCGAAAGACATCAAAGTTTGAATGAAAATCCTGTTTTAACGAATTCTGTTACTGAGATTTTTACCCAAAAAAGAGCCATTGTCGATTATTATAAAATCCAGAACGACAATCATGAAGCGAATTTAATTGACAACACGTATGTTTCGCAACAACACGAAAGCCATGTTTCCGTAAATACTTTTTCGTTTGGAGGAAATTTGACCCGAAACAACTTAAATTTCTATCATTTTGGCGAACGAATTGTTAGCGTTTTGAACGGAATTACCATTATTGGCGACAAGCAACACGTAGATCATTACACATTGGTGCAACACGCGCAACCGAATTGCGAAAGCCACCAAGATTACAAAGGGATTTATTCAGATCGTTCAACTGGAGTTTTCAACGGAAAGATTTTTGTAGAAAAAGAAGCACAAAAAACGAACGCATTTCAAAAAAGCAATAATATTTTGTTGAGCGACAAAGCTACCATTAATGCCAAACCACAATTGGAGATTTTTGCCGATGACGTGAAATGTTCTCACGGTTGCACCATCGGTCAGCTTGATGAAACAGCCATGTTTTATATGCAACAACGTGGAATTCCAAAGAAAGAAGCCAAAGCTTTATTAATGTATGCGTTTTCAAATGCTGTAATTGAAAGCATCAAAATACCCGCATTAAAACAACGAATCACCGCTATCATCGCTACGAAATTAGGCGTGAAAATTGGATTTGATTTGTAGATTATTAATGTCAATTGACTTAAATAAGAAATAAAATGAGTTTTAATATTGATGATATTCGTGCCGACTTTCCGATTCTTTCACAAAAAGTGAATGGCAAACCCTTGGTTTATTTTGACAATGGCGCAACCTCGCAAAAACCGCAGGTGGTGATTGATGCAATTTCAAAATATTATCAAGAAATAAACGCCAATATTCATCGCGGCGTTCACACTTTGAGCCAATTAGCGACCGATGCTTATGAAGCTTCACGGACAAAAATTCAAAATCATATCCATGCCAAATTCGCTCACGAAGTTATTTTCACTTCTGGGACAACACACGCAATTAATATTGTGGCCAATGGTTTTGCGTCATTAATAAAAACAGGCGATGAGGTTTTGATTTCGGCAATGGAACATCACAGTAATATTGTTCCTTGGCAAATGTTATGCGAAAAAACAGGCGCAACATTAAAAGTCATTCCGATGAATGAAGCCGGCGAATTAATCATTTCCGAATTTGATCAATTGGTTACCAAAAACACCAAAATAGTTGCGGTGAATCACATTTCAAACGCCTTAGGAACAATTAATCCTATTGAATATTTAATTCAAAAAGCGCATGATTTTGGCGCAGCAATTCTGATTGATGGCGCGCAAGCAGTTCCGCATTTGAAACCAAATGTTCAAGAATTGGATTGTGATTTTTATGTTTTTTCTGGCCATAAAATTTGTGGTCCAACAGGTACGGGAATTTTGTACGGAAAAGAAGCGTGGTTAAATAAATTACCGCCCTATCAAGGGGGAGGCGAAATGATAAAAGAAGTGACTTTCGAGAAAACGACTTATGCCGAATTGCCTCATAAATTTGAAGCCGGAACACCCAATATTTCTGGAGGAATTGTACTTGGAACTGCGGTTGATTATATGAATAAAGTTGGTTTTGAAAACATCCAAATCCAAGAAAAAGAATTGTTAGACTACGGCACCAAACGACTTTTAGAAATTGAAGGATTGAAAATTTATGGTACTGCCAAAGATAAAACATCGGTAATTTCGTTTAATATTGAGGGAATTCATCCGTATGATATTGGAACCATAATTGACAAATTAGGAATTGCAGTTCGAACTGGGCATCATTGTGCGCAACCTATCATGGATTTTTTCAAAATTCCGGGAACAATAAGAGCTTCTTTTGCGTTTTATAATACAAAAGAAGAAATTGACAGTTTGATTGAAGCGCTTCAACGAGCGAAAATGATGCTGTCTTAAAAGTAGATTTATGAAAACCATCTTACTATTATTTTTGACTCTTTTTCTTGCCAAAGAATGCGAAGTAAAATCGCAAGACCTTGCTTCGGTTCAGATTGAATATGTAGCTTATTCGAGAGGGTTTTATCAAAAAACAGAAATAAAAAACAAAACATTTCGTTCGTTTAGGGATAGTAATTCTATAGAAAATCCAGCTTTTCAGCCCATTTCAAAAAAGGTTTGGAAACAAATAATTTTGGAATTAAAAAAGTTGAATTTGGCTGAAATCCCAAAACTGAAATCGCCTACAAAAGAACGGTTTCATGACGGAGCGGCCATTGCAAAATTAACCATTACCATCAAAGGAAAATCCTATCAAACGCCGGATTTTGATCACGGAGTTCCGCCTGTTGAAATTCAGAAATTTATTGAAACTATTAATTCCTTAATTAAATAAACGCATGAGTATTAAAGAAATACAAGACGAAATTGTTGATGAATTTTCGATGTTTGACGACTGGATGGAACGGTACGAATACATTATTGAATTAGGAAAAAAGTTGCCCTTAATTCAAGAAGAATTTAAAACGGAAAACAATTTAATCAAAGGCTGTCAATCGAAAGTGTGGCTTCAAGGGGAACAAAATGAGGAAAAAATTATTTTCACCGCCGATAGCGACGCCATTTTGACTAAGGGAATTATAGCGATTTTAATTCGGTCGTTTTCAAATCAAAAAGCCGCTGATATTTTAGAAGCCGATATGGGTTTTATAGATGAAATTGGACTAAAAGAACATTTATCGCCGACCCGCGCCAACGGATTGGTTTCAATGATAAAAAATATAAAAATGTATGCTTTGGCATTTAATTCAAAACAACAATAAAAATATGGAACAAGAAATAGACACGAATTTTCTAGGAGAAGAAATCGTAAAGAAATTAAAGACCATTTATGACCCAGAAATTCCAGTTGATATTTACGAATTGGGATTGATTTATGATGTAATGGTCAACACGGATTTTGAAGTAAAAATCCTAATGACATTGACATCTCCAAATTGTCCTGTGGCCGAAACTCTTCCGCTCGAAGTAGAAGAAAAAGTAAAATCTATTGATAATGTGAAAGCGGCCGAAGTTGAAATTACTTTTGATCCGCCTTGGACGAAAGACTTAATGAGCGAAGAAGCCAAACTTGAGTTGGGAATGCTATAAACGTATTGAAAATGGATGAAATTGTAAACAAAGTTGCGAATAGCGCCATAGAAGTTTTCGATTTGGAAGATTTTTATCCGAAAGAAAATCGTTCTGAAATTGATATTTCGCAATGGCTTTTGGAGGGAATTCTTTTAAAAGAAAAAGAATTTCGAGCGCAATTAAATCAATACAATTGGGCACAATATCAAGGTCAAAACGTTGCTGTTTTTTGTAGCACTGATGCTATTGTTCCGGCTTGGGCAGCTGTTTTAGTTGCGATTCAATTAGCCCCATTTGCCAAAAAAATCATTTCAGGCACTTTTGAAGATTTGGATTCCGCATTATTCCAGGAATTGTTATCCAAAATTGATTATTCGGTTTATGAAGGAAAATCAGTAATTTTAAAAGGCTGTTCCAAAAAACCAGTTCCGATGAGCGCCTACATTTTGGCGGCACAATTTTTGCAGCCATTTGCCAAAAGCATTATGTATGGCGAAGCTTGTTCTGCCGTTCCGTTATTCAAGAAAAAATAGCCCCATTCTTGTTTTTTGTAAGATTATTCCTTCTCTTCTTTTTCAACAGCGTCTTTATAATCGGGATATAAAAATTTGTTGTAAGGAAAACGAGCAATATGAATGGCTCGAACGGCTTCATAAACACGCTCTCTAAATTCTTCGATATTTTCTTTATTTATGGCCGAAATAAATAAGGCATTTTCTGCCCCAACATTATTCATCCAAGTTTGTTTCCATTCGTTGAGCGTGTAATGTTTTTCGGTTTTTTCGGTAATTAAATCATCCTCATCAATGGTTAAATGTTTATAGGCATCAATTTTATTAAAAACCATAATTGTAGGTTTTCCATTACTTTTTATGTCCAATAAAGTTTGATTTACAGAAGCAATATGTTCTTCAAAATCAGGATGCGAAAGATCTACAACGTGTAACAACAAATCGGCTTCGCGAACTTCGTCCAAAGTACTTTTGAAGGAATCGACCAATTGCGTTGGTAGTTTTCTAATAAATCCAACGGTATCAGAAAGTAAAAACGGCAAGTTTTTTATTACGACTTTTCGAACCGTTGTGTCCAATGTGGCAAAAAGTTTGTTCTCAACAAAAACATCGCTTTTGCTAATAACATTCATTAAAGTAGATTTCCCAACGTTGGTATAACCGACCAAAGCGACGCGGACCATTGCGCCACGATTGCCGCGTTGCACAGACATTTGTTTGTCGATGATTTTAATTTTATCTTTTAATAAAGCAATTCGGTCACGAACTATTCGGCGATCCGTTTCGATTTCGGTTTCACCTGGACCACGCATTCCGATTCCTCCTTTTTGACGTTCTAAATGCGTCCACATTCCAGAAAGTCGGGGTAATAAATAGATGCATTGGGCCAATTCAACTTGGGTTTTTGCATAGGATGATTCGGCTCTTTGGGCAAAAATATCCAAAATTAAATTCGTTCGGTCTAAAACTTTACAATCTAAAATTCGCGTGATATTTTTTTGTTGAGAAGGAGATAATTCGTCATCAAAAATCACGGTTGAAATACCGTTTTCTTTGACAAAAAGATTAATTTCTTCCATTTTTCCAGTTCCAAGAAACGTTTTTGGATTGGGACGTTCCATTTTTTGAAAAAATCTTTTTACGACCTCGCCACCCGCTGTAAATGTCAAAAACTCCAATTCATCAAGATATTCTTGAAGCTTGTTTTCGTCTTGTTTTTGGGTAATTATCCCGACAATTACTGTTTTTTCGAAGGTTGTATTTGCTTTTTCTAACATAGAATTAATTGATTTACAAAGGTAATTAATTGCGATGCATTTATTACAACCGAGGCATTAAAAGATAAAAAAAAGAAACGAAGTTGTTAAAAAGTGAAATTTATCACAATTTTTAATATTTTTTGTTAAATTTGAAGTTCCTTAAACAAAAACTACACACAATAAATTACTAATATTCACAAGCATGAAAAAAATTACTTTACTCATTTTAGCGTTATTTGTTACGTTTTCAGGTTATTCACAATGGACAGAAGATTTTGAATCTGGAATACCAGCGACTTGGACTGTTTTTGACAATGCTGTTGGAATAGGTCAAAGCTGGGGTATAACTACTACCGCTTCGGACGTCAATTCTGGAACAAAAGCGGCACAAGTCCGAGAAGGTCAAATTGGAATTGGAAACATTTCAGAAGACTGGTTGGTTACTCCTCTTCAAACGGG
>CAIMBK010000010.1 GCA_903839195.1 uncultured Bacteroidota bacterium
GGACAGGAAATATACGAGAATTAAGAAATGTTGTCGAGCGATTAATTATCCTTGGTGGAAACGAAATTTCGGAAACCGACGTTAAACTTTTCGCAAGTAAATAATTGTAAATTCAATTTAAAAATTAAAATAGTAAGAAAATAGGAAAAATGCGAATGTGAAAACAAGTAATTATTTGTTTATCAAATCCTAAATCTAAAATCCCAATTCCGAAATTAAATAATGAACTTAAAAAAAATAAATCCGAATCTTCAAAAAGCATTAATGGAAAACGGCTTAATTGAAGCCAATGAATTACAACAAGACACTTTTTCGACAATAAAAAGTGGTGCCGATTGTATTGTTTTATCACCTAAAGAAAGCGGAAAATCAACCACAATTGTGCTCAATGTAATTCAACAATTGGTTTCAGAAGGGGAGGAATCGCCAAGAGCTTTGATTATTGTTGAAGACAAAGCGAAGGTTTTGGAAATGGAAGATTGTTTTGAAAAACTTGGAAATTATACTAATTTACGCGTTTATGGTGTTCATGATAAAGGCGATATGGAATTCGATAAAAATTATATTTCTACTGGAATTGATGTTTTAATTGGAACTCCAAATAAATTAAGCGATATGTTTACCACGGCGGGTTTTAATATAAACCGACTTAAAATGTTCATAATTGATGATGCCGATGCTATTTTGAAATTGCGTCATGAAACCAAAATTATGCGAATTTCAAACAGTATAGCCAAAACACAACGTATTATTTTTTCAGAGCATCTTTCGGAACGAATTGAAATTTTAGCCGATAAAATGATGGTAGAACCATTTGTTTTTGAAATGAATGAAGAAGATAATTAATAATTTAAATATAAGTAACTCTCATGGGACGAATTAAAATATTTTCTGGAAGCGAAATTTTGGCTTTGGCATTACAAGAAAAAATCGAAGCAATTGGCGTTAATACAATTGTAAAAAACAATATACAATCCGCCCGATTAGCCGGTTTTGGAAACGCAGATTTGGCCGTAGAAGTTTTCATTCAAGAGGTCGATTTTGGAAAAGCAAGTCCCGTAATTGAGGAGTTTCGAATGAGTATTTAAAAATTGTCAATTTGCCTATTTAAGCTATCTTTGCGCCTTCAAATCTAACAATCTAAAATGATTACAGTTAACGATATCTCCGTTCAGTTTGGCGGAACTACCTTATTTAGCGATGTTTCTTTCGCTATAAATGAAAATGATAAAATTGCCCTTATGGGTAAAAATGGTGCCGGAAAATCGACGCTTTTAAAAATAATCGCCGGACAAAGTAAACCTTCAACTGGAAATATTTCAGCACCTAAAGAAGCCGTAATCGCTTATTTACCCCAGCATTTGTTGACCAAAGACGGAAACACCGTTGTAGAAGAAACTTCCAAAGCTTTTGGCGAAATCTTTTCAATGAAAGCCGAAATAGACGAAATAAACGAACAATTAACTATCCGAACGGATTACGAAAGTGACGCGTACATGAAATTAATTGAGCGTGTTTCGGATTTAAGCGAGAAATTTTATGCCATTGAAGAAGTTAATTACGAAGCCGAAGTCGAAAAAATACTGATTGGTTTAGGATTTGTTCGTGAGGATTTCACGCGTCAAACGTCTGAATTTTCTGGTGGTTGGCGCATGCGAATTGAATTGGCAAAAATATTGTTGCAAAAACCCGATTTGATTCTATTGGATGAACCTACCAATCACATGGATATTGAAAGTATTCAGTGGCTGGAGGATTTTCTTATCAATTCGGCGAAAGCGGTGGTTATTATTTCTCACGATAGGGCCTTTGTTGATAATATAACAAATAGAACAATTGAAGTCACAATGGGTCGGATTTATGATTATAAAGCCAAATATTCTCACTATTTAGAACTCCGAAAAGACCGTCGCGTGCATCAGCAAAAAGCGTATGACGAACAACAAAAAATGATTGCCGATAACCAAACTTTTATTGATCGATTTAAAGGCACTTTTTCCAAAACTGACGCCGTTCAATCGCGTGTAAAAATGCTCGAAAAATTGGTAATTGTGGAAGTCGATGAAGTTGATACTTCCGCTTTAAAATTAAAATTTCCTCCAGCCGTTCGTTCGGGGCAATACCCTGTTATTGTTAAGGATTTAGAAAAAAAATACGACAATCATGTTGTTTTTAAAGACGCTAATATTGTTATCGAGCGCGGACAAAAAGTTGCTTTTGTTGGAAAAAATGGGGAAGGAAAATCAACAATGATTAAAGCCATAATGAAAGAAATCGAAATTAATGGAGGAAGTGTCGATATTGGACACAACGCACAAATCGGTTATTTTGCCCAAAATCAAGCGTCTTTATTGGATGAAAATGCTACCATTTTTGAAACCATTGACGGAATTGCGGTGGGTGAAATTCGTACACAAATAAAAAATATTTTGGGCGCTTTTATGTTTCATGGCGATGATGTTACGAAAAAAGTTAAAGTGCTTTCTGGTGGCGAAAAAACGCGTTTGGCAATGATAAAATTATTGCTGGAACCCGTAAATCTTTTAATTCTCGATGAACCTTCCAACCACTTGGATATGAAAACCAAAGACATTATCAAAGACGCCCTCCGCGAATTTGATGGAACTTTAATCTTAGTTTCGCATGATCGTGATTTTCTGGATGGTTTGGCTACCAAAGTTTTCGAATTTGGAAACAAACGCGTTAAAGAACATTTTGAAGACATTGCCGGTTTCTTGGCGCATAAGAAAATGGAAAATCTTCGAGAAATCGAAAAATAGCGTTCGCTTTTTTGAACCAAATATTTATTTAAATTCCAATATAATGCCATTTAAATTGGCCTATCTTTGTTCTCTTAAAAAAAAGCAAGTTGAATTTATCAAAATACGCAAACGAATTTTCTTACAATATTAAACTGGCTTATCCCGTAATTCTCGGAATGTTGGGTCATACATTAATTGGAATTGTAGATAATATTATGGTCGGAAATTTGGGTGCAACCGAATTGGCGGCCGTTTCCTTAGGCAATAGTTTTATTTTTCTTGCAATGTCACTCGGAATTGGCTTTTCGACAGCAATAACCCCTATTGTTGCTCAGGCGGATGCCGAAAAAGACGATAAAAAAATTCGTTCTGCCTTTCATCACGGGTTGCTTTTATGCACGGTTTTGGGTGTTTGTTTGTTTATTTTAATTGTTTTGGCAAAGCCAATTATGAACCTGATGCACCAACCGAAAGAAGTAGTCGATTTGGCCGCTCCTTATATTGATTGGGTCGCTTTTTCTTTGATTCCTGTTATTATTTATCAAGGCTACAAACAATTTGCCGATGGATTGTCACAGACTAAATATTCGATGTATGCTATTTTTATGGCCAATGTCGTCCATATATTTTTTAATTATGTTTTGATATATGGCATTTGGATTTTCCCAAAACTTGGTATTTTAGGCGCGGCTTTAGGAACGGTTATTTCTAGAATAATGATGGTTGTTTTTATGCATTTTTTATTGCGACATAATGAAAGAATGAAGCATTATTTTAAGAATTTCAGTTTTAAAGAAATCCGAAAATCGATGCTAAAAAAAATCACCTATTTGGGTTTTCCGTCCGCTTTGCAAATGCTATTTGAAGTAGCACTTTTTACCGCTGCCATTTGGCTGACAGGCTCTATAAGCAAAAATAGTCAAGCAGCCAATCAAATCGCGCTAACTTTGGCCACTTTCACCTTTATGTTTGCGATGGGTTTCAACGTTACGGCAATGATTCGCGTTAGTAATCAAAAAGGAAAGAATGACTTCAAAAACCTTATTATTGTGGCGCGATCAATTTTTATATTAGCCTTATTTCTGGAAATAATTTTCGCGCTTTTATTTGTTGTTTTTCATACCATTTTGCCACATTATTTTTTAAACATGAATGATAGCGCTCAGGTTTTAGATAATGCCGAAGTGATTGCGATTGCGTCTAAATTATTATTAGTTGCGGCTGTATTTCAAATTTCTGATGGAATTCAAGTGGTAGTTTTGGGTGCTTTACGGGGACTTCAAGACGTTAAAATCCCTATGTATATTGCTTTTGTTGCCTATTGGATTGTCGGTTTTCCCATTTCTTTCTATTTAGGGAAATACACCGAATTAAAAGCTGTTGGCGTTTGGATCGGACTTTTAGCAGGATTAACAATTGCCGCATTATTTTTGTATATTCGCTTTCATAAACTAACTAAAAAATTAGTTCTCAATAATCAATAATTTAAATCATCATTATTATGGTCTTTTTAGCAATCATTATCGGAGTAGTTTTATTTATTTTAAGTGTTTCGGTTAAAGCAAATAATTCGCCATTGGCAAAATCCTCTTCTTTTTTAAGATTTGCAGGAGTTTTGGTCATTGCCTTGGGTTTAGCATCATCAATGTTTAAACAAATTGATGCCGGAAAAGTGGGCGTTCAATCACTTTATGGAAGCGTTCAACCCGATGTTTTAGAAAGTGGATTACATGTTATTAATCCGTTACTTGATGTGACCGATTTTGATATTCAAACACAAAATTACACCATGTCGGCCATTCATTCGGAAGGAGCGCAAGAAGGCGATGATGCCATTCGTGTTTTATCCAATGATGGTTTGGAAGTTGTAATCGATTTAACGGTTTTATATCGAATTACACCGGCGGATTCTCCAAAAATATTTAAACAAATCGGGGTTAATTATACCGACAAAATTGTCCGTCCAGTCACTAGAACTCGGATTCGTGACAACGCTGTTTATTATGATGCCGTTGCCTTATATTCGACCAAAAGAAACGAATTTCAACAACGAATTTTTAAAAGCATCGAAGACGATTTTAAGAAAAGAGGTTTGGTTTTGGAGCAGTTGTTGATTAGAAATATCAATCTTCCAGCTTCTGTAAAACTTTCCATTGAAAGTAAAATTAATGCTGAACAAGATGCGCAAAAAATGACTTTTATTCTTCAAAAAGAAAAACAAGAAGCCGAACGAAAAAGAGTGGAAGCGCAAGGTATTGCAGATTATCAACGAATAATTTCTTTGGGATTAACCGATAAACAATTACAATACGAACAAATAAAAGCGCAAAAAGAATTGGCCGCTTCTCCCAATACAAAAATTATTTTTATGGGAAAAGGAAACGCGCCGATGATTCTTTCTGATAAATAGTTTTTTTAAAAGTTTATTCGGTAATTTGGTATTCGTTTATCTGTTTTTCGAATAACCAAATAACTACATAACCAAATTAACATACAATGGAATTACCCAAATTTTTACTAGGCGATAATACCGATTTTCCTGAAGATATTTTCATTATTCATCTTGATTATCCAAGATTTATTATCAATTTAAAAGATGATGAAGTGGAATTTATTGAAGAAGCCGAAGATCTTGATGAGGCCGAATTAAATGCCGAAATGGAAGGTTTAATTGTGCTTGCCAATGAATTTTATGACCGTGAAATTCAACGGTATGAAGAATAATAGAATTATTTTTTAAAATACATCTCTAAAATAATTTGAGCGGCTGCAAAAGGTGAAATTTCATCGTTTTGCACCGCTTTTTTATTTTGTTCTAACGCTTTTTTGATTTCTAAATTGCCATAAAAATCCGATTTCAATCGTTCTTCAATGGTTTCTAAAAGCCAATATTGATTTTGTTCCCGTCTTTTTTCATAAAAATAAGCGCTTTCTTTCGTTTGCGAAACATACTTCAAAATTTCCTCCCAAATTTCCGGAATTCCTTCATGTGTTAAAGAGCTACATGTCGTAGCTTTCGGAATCCAACCTGATTTTTTTGCAGGAAATAGATGCAAAGCGCGATTGAATTCGGTTTTGGCTAATTTTGATTTGGTGAGATTATCGCCATCGGCTTTATTAATGACAATTTGGTCGGCCATTTCCATGATTCCTCTTTTTATTCCTTGTAATTCATCGCCAGCGCCCGCAATTTTCATTAGCAAAAAATAATCTACCATACTATGAACTGCGGTTTCACTTTGTCCGACTCCCACCGTTTCAATCAAAATCGTATCAAATCCAAATGCCTCACAAAGCGTAATCGATTCGCGTGTTTTTCGAGCAACGCCACCAAGCGTTTCCCCTGATGCCGAAGGACGAATAAAAGCATTTTTATCTTTTACAAGTTCTTCCATTCGGGTTTTGTCGCCAAGAATACTTCCGTGCGAAATCGTGCTACTAGGATCAACGGCCAAAACAGCCACTTTGTTTCCCAAGCTAGTCAAATGCTTTCCAAAGGCTTCAATAAACGTACTTTTTCCAACACCTGGAATGCCCGTAATTCCAATTCGGATGGATTTATTAGCAAATGGCAAACACGCGTTAATAACTTCATTGGCTTTCAATAAATGTTTTGGATTGGTGCTTTCTACCAATGAAATGGCCCGACTTAAATCGGCAATATTTCCTTCCAAAATACCTTTTATCAATTCACGAGAAGAGGGTTGTAATTTCCGTAATTCTTGAACGTTCTTTGCCGACAAACTATTGATCGATTTCGGTTGCAAAACACCTTCTTTTTCATGAAGTGCCGATTTTTTCATTTTTTTATGTTCCAAAACTTTGAAAATTAAAGTTAGAATAAAGTTATGTTGTGTAAATTTGCAACAATAAAATTAAATAAATGCAACTTACCTCTGAAAATAATTTTGAAAATAAAACCAATGATTTTGCTCAAAAAACTGTTTTCGCCATATTATTTTCGATAAGTTTTGCGCATTTGTTAAACGATTTATTGCAATCGGTAATTCCTTCGGTTTATCCAATATTAAAAGATAAATACCAACTTTCGTTTACCCAAATAGGATTAATTACTTTCTTTTTTCAACTGAATGCTTCTGTTTTGCAACCTTTTGTGGGGTATTATACAGATAAATATCCGAAGCCATTTTCGCAAATTTTTGGAATGTTTTTCTCGCTTTGCGGCATTGTTTTATTGTCCTTTGCTGCTGGATTTTATTCTATCGTAATTGCTGTTAGTTTGGTTGGATTGGGTTCGGCTGTTTTTCATCCGGAATCGGCGCGAGTTTCTTTTTTAGCATCGGGTGGCAAACGAGGTTTGGCGCAATCTATTTTTCAAATTGGAGGTAATCTTGGAACTGCGCTTGGGCCATTATTAGTTGCTTTTTTTGTGGTTCCAAATGGGCAAAAATACATTTTGGTATTTGTAATTCCCGCCACAATTGCTTTGTTTGTTATAGGTCAAATAGGCTTTTGGTATAAAAAACATTTATTTCAACGTCGCAACTCCGATACGAAAATCGTCCAATATCATTCGCTCACTAATTTTCAAGTTAATTTTTCGATACTAATTTTGTTGATAGTTATCTTTTCTAAGTTCTTTTATTCGGCGAGTTTGTCGAGTTATTATTCCTTTTTTCTGATTGAAAAATTCAAATTATCGGTACAACAATCGCAAGTTCATATGTTTATCTATTTGATTGCGTATGCTGCCGGAACGATAATTGGCGGTCCATTAGGGGATAAAATCGGACGAAAATATGTAATTTGGCTTTCTGTTTTTGGCGCCGCACCATTTGCTTTGCTTTTGCCGTATGCGACTTTGTTTTGGACTGATATTCTAATGGTAATTATTGGAATTATCATTTCTTCAGCCTTTCCAGCAATTATTGTTTATGCCCAAGAATTATTGCCAAAAAATTTAGGCACAGTTTCGGGTCTTTTCTATGGATTTGCTTTTGGTATGGGCGGTTTAGGTTCAGCATTACTTGGAAAATTAGCCGATATTACCAGTATTGAATATGTATATCAAATTTGTTCCTATCTTCCTTTAATGGGAATTATTTGTTATTTTTTACCCAATATAAAAAAGGAATAATTTTACTTTAAATTCATCAAATATGATTAGTCAAATAACACCAGAAATTCTTCAACAATTGCATGACCTAATTGGAAACGCATATGTATTTACAGACGAAGAAACGCGCAACGAATATGGTCATGACGAAACCGAAGATTATGTTTTTCCGCCCGCAGTTCTCTTGAAGCCAGGATCTCCCGATGAAATCGCATCCATT
Source organism: uncultured Bacteroidota bacterium (assembly GCA_903839195.1). Taxonomy (GTDB): domain Bacteria; phylum Bacteroidota; class Bacteroidia; order Flavobacteriales; family Flavobacteriaceae; genus Flavobacterium. The sequence continues at coordinate 8,060 of CAIMBK010000010.1, forward strand.
TTGAAACTCGCTAACGAAAATAATATTCCTGTAACGGCCATTGGTGGGCGAACTGGTTTGAGTGGTGGCGCTTTGGCTATTCATCAAGGAATTGGGCTTTCTATGGAACGTTTTAATAAAATAATTACTATTGATGAACAAAACCTTCAAGTTGTTGTTGAACCTGCTGTAATTACTCAAGTCCTTCGCGAAGCCGTTGCTGAAAAAGGCCTTTTTTATCCACCCGATCCAAGTAGTCAAGGAAGTTGTTGGATTGGTGGAAATGTTGCCGAAAATGCTGGCGGTGCTCGTGCCGTAAAATACGGTGTTACAAAAGATTATGTGTTGAATTTAGAGGTTGTTTTAGCCAATGGCGAAATTATTTGGACAGGCGCCAATACCTTAAAAAATTCAACGGGATACAACCTGACGCAATTGATGGTTGGAAGCGAAGGAACTCTTGGAATTATTACCAAAATCGTTATGAAATTGATTCCGAAAAACAATCATAATGTTTTAATGTTGGTTCCTTTTTATCATGCCAATCAAGCTTGTGAGGCGGTTTCTGCAATTTTTAGAGCGGGAATTGTTCCAAGTGCTTTGGAGTTTATGGAACGGGATGCAATTGATTGGACTTTACAATTTATTGATGGTTTAAATTTTGAAATTAAGCCTGAAATTCAAGCACATTTGTTGATTGAAGTTGATGGAAATTATCCTGATATTCTTTTTCAAGAAGCGGAGAAAATCATGGAAGTTGTCGACCAATTTCAAATCGACGAAGTTTTATTTGCAGATACTGAAGATCAAAAAAATGCCCTTTGGAAAATGAGAAGAAGTGTGGCCGAAGCAGTGAAAGTAAATTCCATTTATAAAGAAGAAGATACCGTTGTTCCTAGATTTGAATTGCCAAAATTGTTGGAAGGAATCAAACGAATTGGTTCAAAATATGGCTTTAAATCAGTTTGTTATGGACATGCGGGCGATGGAAATTTGCATGTAAACATCATAAAAGGGGATATGTCGGATGAAAATTGGAATACCGAAGTTACCAAAGGAATCCGTGAAATATTTGAGTTAACTGTTTCTTTAAAAGGAACTTTGTCGGGCGAACACGGAATTGGCTATGTTCAAAAAAACTATATGGATATTGCTTTTGATAAAACACAATTGCAATTGATGAAAGGTATAAAATCTATTTTTGATCCAAATAACATTTTAAATCCTGGGAAGATATTTCCTGATAAGGTATAAAAAAAAAGCGCCAATTGGCGCTTTTTTTAGTCTCTTTTAGGGGTATTTTTCTTTTCCCTTTTCTCTTCTTTCTTTTCCTTCGCTGTTTTTAGCGGTTCTTTTTTTACGCTTTTTTTAGCGTCTTGACTTTTTGCCATGGTATCTTTTATTAAATTAATTTTCTAAATTTCTATAGTAAATATAGGAAAAATATCTAACTAATGAAATTTATTTCACAAAAAAAATCTCTAATTACAATTGTAATTAGAGATTTAATTTATTGGTAATTAAAAAAGTTAGCTAACCAAAACCCATTCTCCCGAACTTAATAATGGTTCGGCTTTTTTGTATTTCATGGTTTCGGTAGTTCCAGTCGCCACTTGTTGGATCGTTACGGTATCATTTCGATTTATTTTTGGCATCTCCCGAACAATTGTTTCTGTAACTTGTCGTTGGGTTTGTCCCGCTTCTCTATTTTCTGCCGACAAAGTATCGCTATTTGGAATTTCATCTTTCGAGGTTTTGTAATTTTCTTTTTGACGAACTACTTTTGCTTCTTGAATTACAGGTGCATTTTGTTGTGGCAAATCTCCTTTAAATAAAAACGAAATTACTTCTTTATTGATGCCGTCTAACATGTTTCTAAACAAATTGAAAGCTTCAAATTTATAAATCAATAATGGGTCTTTTTGCTCGTGAACGGCCAATTGAACTGATTGTTTCAACTCGTCCATTTTGCGTAAATGTTTTTTCCAAGCTTCATCTACAATTGCCAATGTGATGTTTTTCTCAAAATCGGAAACCATTTGTTTTCCTTGAGTATCATAGGCTTTTTTCAAATCGGTTACAACATTTAGTGTTTTTATTCCATCCGAAAAAGGAAGTACGATGCGTTCAAATTTATTGTTTTTGTCTTCAAATACATTTTTAATGATTGGAAATGCTTCTCTGGCGGTACGCTCAATTTTTTCAGTATAGAATTCTAAAGTCGATTTATATACTTTTCCCGTTAATTCTACTTCCGTTAATTTATCAAATTCACTTTCAGAAACGGTTGTTGTGATTGAGAAATATCGAATTAATTCAAATTCAAAATTTTTGAAATCACGGGTTTGTTTGTTGGTGTCAACAATTAATTCGCAAGTATCATACATCATATTGGCAATATCCACCTTCAATCGTTCGCCATGAAGTGCGTGACGACGACGTTTGTAAACTACTTCACGTTGTGCGTTCATTACATCATCATATTCTAACAAACGTTTACGAACACCAAAGTTGTTTTCTTCCACTTTTTTCTGTGCTCTTTCGATTGATTTTGTCATCATGGAATGCTGAATAACTTCCCCTTCTTTCAATCCCATTCTGTCCATTACTTTGGCAACTCTTTCGGAGCCAAAAAGACGCATTAAATTGTCTTCCAAGGAAACATAAAATTGCGAACTTCCCACATCACCTTGACGACCTGCACGACCGCGCAACTGTCTATCAACTCGACGAGAATCGTGTCTTTCTGTTCCAACAATGGCCAATCCGCCTGCTGCTTTAACTTCGGCAGATAATTTGATATCGGTTCCACGACCCGCCATATTGGTAGCAATGGTTACAACTCCTGCTTTTCCTGCTTCTTCCACAATTTGTGCTTCCTGTTTGTGCATTTTGGCATTCAAAACATTGTGAGTTACGCCTCGCATTTTTAACATTCGGCTTAATAATTCTGAAATTTCAACAGATGTTGTTCCAATCAAAACCGGTCTTCCAGCATTCGATAATTCGGTTACATCTTCAATTACAGCATTGAATTTTTCACGAGTTGTTTTATAAATATAATCTTCTTTATCGTGTCTTGCCATCGGACGGTTTGTCGGAATTTCGACTACGTCCAATTTATAAATTTCCCAAAGTTCGCCAGCTTCTGTTACAGCGGTTCCAGTCATACCAGCCAATTTGCTGTACATTCTGAAATAATTTTGTAAAGTTACGGTGGCAAATGTTTGAGTAGCTGCTTCAATTTTTACGTTTTCTTTTGCTTCAATCGCTTGGTGTAATCCATCAGAATAACGACGACCGTCCATGATACGACCTGTTTGCTCATCGACAATCATAATTTTATTGTCCATGATCACATATTCAACATCTTTTTCAAAAAGCGTATAGGCTTTTAAAAGTTGTGTCAAAGTGTGAACTCTTTCGCTTTTTATAGAAAAATCTTGAAATAGTTTCTCTTTTTCTTCTGCTTCGGCATCTTTATCCAAATTCAGTTTTTCGATGCGCGCAATTTCGGTTCCGATATCTGGAAGTACAAAGAAATTATCGCCTGAATCCTTAGAAAGAAACTGAATTCCGTTATCAGTTAATTCAACCTGATTGTTTTTTTCTTCAATAACAAAATACATTCCTTCATCAATCAAATGCATATCGCGTTTATTGTCCTGAAGGTATTGATTTTCTGTTTTTTGTAGTAATTGTTTAATGCCTTCTTCACTTAAAAATTTGATAAGTGCCTTATTTTTTGGCAAACTTCTAAACGCTCGTAGTAGATTAAATCCACCATCTTTGGTATTTCCTTCTTTTATTAATCGTTTGGCTTCGGTCAAGAATCCATTAGATAATTGTCTTTGAAGGGTAACCAAATTGTCAATTTTTGGTTTTAATTCATTAAACTCATGTCGGTCACCTTGCGGAACGGGACCTGAAATAATCAATGGCGTTCTAGCATCATCAATCAAAACAGAATCGACCTCATCGACAATGGCAAAATTATGTTTTCGTTGCACCAAATCTTCTGGAGCATGCGCCATATTATCTCTTAAATAATCAAAACCGAATTCGTTGTTGGTTCCATAAGTAATATCGGCTTCATAGGCCTTTCTTCGGGCGTCTGAATTGGGTTGGTGATTGTCAATACAATCAACTGTAATTCCATGAAATTCAAATAAAGGCGCTTTCCAAGTGCTATCTCGTTTCGCCAAATAATCATTTACGGTTACAAGATGAACACCATTTCCAGTCAAGGCATTTAAATATAGCGGCAAAGTTGCCACCAATGTTTTTCCTTCTCCTGTTTGCATTTCGGCTACTTTTCCTTCGTGCAAAACCATTCCGCCAATTAATTGAACGTCATAATGCACCATGTCCCAAGTAATTTGTTTACCAGCGGCATTCCATGAATTGGCCCAAATCGCTTTGTCGCCTTCAATTTTAATATAGGATTTTGAAGCAGAAAGTTCGCGGTCTTTTGCGGAAGCGGTAACATCGATTTCGGTATTTTCTTTGAAACGTTTGGCGGTTTCTTTAATAACAGCAAATGCCTCTGGAAGCAATTCATCTAAAGTTTTTTCAGAAATTTCATAAGCTTCTTTTTCTAAAGCATCAACTAAAGCATAACTATCTTCTCTTTTGTCGATATCGGCTATCGTTTCTACTTCTTCAAGAAGTGATGCTATTTTGGCATCTTTTTCGGCACGAGCTAGTTTTATTTTTTCTTTAAATTGAATTGTTTTTGCTCTCAATTCATCATTTGACAAACTGGAAAGCACGCTTTCGAAGGCTTTAGTTTTGTTAAGATTTCCTTGAAGAGCTTTGACATCTTTTTGAGATTTGTCGCCAACAAAAACACTTATAATACTATTTATGAAACTCATAATTTGGTTTTCTATTTTATTTTAAAAAGGTATGCAAATTTAACCAAAAAAAAAGCCTCGAGTGAGACTTTTCATTGGTTTTAATATTTTTTTAATATTCATCCTCATTCCAAAGATAATCTTCGTCTGTTGGATAATCGGGCCATATCTCTTCCATTGATTCATACATTTCGCCTTCATCCTCGATTGATTGTAAATTCTCAACCACTTCAAGGGGCGCACCAGCTCTAATAGCGTAGTCTATAAGTTCATCTTTGGTTGCAGGCCATGGCGCATCGCTTAAATAGGATGCTAATTCTAATGTCCAATACATCTTCTTTCAGTTTTAGTTTATGCAAAAATAATTTTTTTACTGAAAAAGTCAAGTAAAATTTGAATTATTTTGATAAAAAGTTAAGAACGTCTGTTTAAATAGTAGTTTACAAGTTTTTATTTCTCTTAAAATCGGTAAAAAAACTATTATTTGTTTACTAAATGCCTTTCTTTAAAATAAATCCTATTTTCTAGGAACCCATTTCACTTCATCGGCGTTTAAGTCATTAGACAACTTCCGTGCCAATACAAAAAGGTAGTCGGATAGTCGATTCAAATAGGTGATTGTTATTTCGTTTACAGGTTCAATATGGTTCAAATGTACCGCCAATCGTTCGGCTCTTCGGCAAACGCATCGCGCAATATGACAATATGACACCGTAGTATTTCCGCCTGGCAAAACGAAATGCGTCATGGGTGGCAAGGATTCTTCCATTTGGTCAATTTCGTTCTCCAATAGTTCAATATCACTGTCAATAATCCCCAATTTTTTTAATCGAAGTTCACCACTTTTTAAAACTTCTTTTTCGGGTGGCGTAGCTAGAATAGCACCAACAGTAAACAATCGGTCTTGAATTTCAATAAGAATTTCTTTGTAATGTGAGCCAATTTCTTGATCTCTAATAAGTCCGATATGGGAATTTAATTCATCAACGGTTCCATAGCTTTCAATCCGGATGTGGTCTTTCGGGACGCGCGTGCCTCCAAATAAGGATGTGGTTCCAGAATCGCCTGTTTTTGTATATATCTTCATATTTGATTTAGGATTTAGGATTTGGGATTTGGGATTTGGGATTTGGGATTTGGGATTTTTGGCCAAATTACCGAATTAACTATTTCTTAGTGTCACTTTCTATCAAACCATCGCGCAAACGAATAATCCGATGGGCATAAGCAGCAACTTCTTCTTCGTGGGTTACCACAATTACGGTATTTCCAGCTTTGTGAATATCGCCAAAAAGTTTCATAATTTCTTCCGATGTTTTACTGTCTAAATTTCCTGTAGGTTCATCGGCCAATATAATCGATGGCTTGTTTACTAATGCTCTCGCTACAGCAACGCGTTGTCTTTGTCCGCCCGAAAGTTGGTTGGGTTGGTGGTCCATCCGATCGGCTAAATTCACTTGCTCTAAAACTTCAGTTGCGCGAAGATTGCGTTCGGATTTTGAATATCCCGCATAAATCATTGGCAATGCAACATTATCAAGCGCCGTAGTTCTTGGCAAAAGATTGAACGTTTGAAAAACAAACCCAATTTCTTTATTTCGAATTTCGGCCAATTCATCATCATGCATTTTGCTCACATCTTTACCGTTCAATATATACGTCCCCGATGTTGGCGTATCCAAACAGCCCAAAAGGTTCATTAAAGTTGATTTTCCTGAACCAGAAGGCCCCATTAAAGCAACATATTCTCCTTTGTTGATTTCTAAATCAATTCCTTTTAAGACATAAACGATTTCGTTTCCGAGTTCAAAATCTCGTTTGATGTTGGTGATTTTTATTAGTGGATTTGCCATTTAAAATTGTTCTTGTTTAATTCAGGTTTAAAAGTACGAAAAACCCTATTTGATTTGTAATTTAGAATAAAAATTTAATATTTTATTACCAATTTCATACCCGAATCACAAAATGTTCTTTGGCTTGTTCGGTTCGAATGAAGGCAAGTCCAAATGAAAATGTGTCAATCGTCACGGTGAATTTTGGATTGGAAATTATTGATTTCCAGAACAATTGGGTTTCGGTGTTTTTAGAAATTGATTCGAAAATAAAGCAAGTTTCATTTTTTGATTTGTCGAATAGCTTTTCTATTTCAATTTTATTTTCATTAAAAAAAGCAACGTCAATCCAAACAAAATCTAATTTTGAAACCGAGTTTATGTCGGATTTTTTTGTTGGTAAAAAGTAAAAACCTTCTTGAAATTGGAAATAATGAAACAATCGATTCAGTAGTTTCTCCTTTTTTGTTTTGGTAGGAAAATCCAAAAAATAAGGGGACTTTTCGATTTTAGCATACAAACATTTTGTCACCAATTGAAACACAAACGGCGAATGCACCGCATGTTCGTTTTTAGAATGCCAAAGAAATTGAATGTATGATTTTATTTTGAAAAGCATCATTTTAATAATCTAGTGGCGAAGATAGGGAGATTATTTTTATAAATGATTCTGATTTTGTTAATGAAATTAGAGGTAATTTAATTAAAATCACCTCTAATTAATTGTAAATGTATAAGTTAATTTTTTATTTCTTCTTCGATTAAATTACCTGATTCATCAATAGTTATTCTAATTCTAGAATCTTTTTTACCCTTAAAATACATTATTAACCAAACTATTCCCCACATGCCACAAGAAAATAATGTAATCAAGCCATGTAATGTATTGTTAACTTTACTTCCTTCTTTTTTTAAAACTGCTGTCAAATTTTCAGAATTTTTGTCAACAATTGTGTAGCCTTCTAATGCTTTGGTTGATACA
>CAIMBK010000011.1 GCA_903839195.1 uncultured Bacteroidota bacterium
CTATTATTACAATCTTTTATAATCGGCATATATGCCGATTATAAAAGATTGTAATAATAGAATTTTGACAAATGTCAGAAGAGCAATTATTACAATTAGGTAAGTTGATTAAACTTAGATCAAAAACTAAATTTAAAAGTAATTTAGAGTTTGCGTCTGTTTGTGATATTGATGAAAAAAGTATTAGAAGAATACTAAATGGTAAACAAAATTTTTCTATTATTATTTTTTCTAAAATTTGTCAAGCTTTGAATATTAAAATGTCGGAATTACTTTCCGAAATTAATTTGTAATTCATAAAGTTTTTTCTGAAAATTACCCTTCCATTTTACTCGAAAGCTCAAACCAACGTTCTTCTTTTGCTTCCAACTTTGTAATGATGTTTTTCAACTCGTTTGCTTTTTTCGCAATATCATTTTCGGCTACTTTTCCATCAGAGAATAATTGCTCAATTTTGGCTTTTTCAAGTTCTAAATCCTTGATTTCGCGTTCAATTTTCTGAAATTCTTTCTGCTCATTGAAGGTTAAATTGCCTGTTGGCACATTTTGTTTCCAATTGGTTTTTTCAGTGTTTACATTTTCCAATTGTTTAGGTTCCATCGAATCTTCATAGGCACGGAAATCGGAATAATTGCCAGGGAAATTTTCTATCAAACCTTGACCTCTAAAAATAAACAAATTATCTACAATTTTATCCATAAAATAACGGTCGTGCGAAACCACCAGCAAACAGCCAGGATAATCCAAAAGAAAACTTTCTAACACATTCAACGTGACGATATCCAAATCATTTGTTGGCTCATCAAGAATCAAAAAGTTTGGATTCTGAATCAAAACCGTACATAAATACAACCGTTTCAACTCGCCACCACTCAGTTTTTCAACAAAATCATATTGTTTTTTGCTGTCAAATAAAAAGCGTTCCAATAATTGCGAGGCCGAAATAATTTTCCCTTTTGTCAACGGAATATATTCGCCATATTCTTTAATCACATCAATCACGCGTTGCGCTGGTTTAGGATTAATACCACTTTGTGTATAATAACCAATTTTTATCGTATCGCCCACAACCACTTTTCCACTATCAAGCGGAATTGAGCCGGTCAATAAATTCAAAAAAGTAGATTTCCCAGTACCGTTTTTTCCAATAATTCCAATGCGTTCGCCACGCTGAAAATCGAAACTGAAATTGTCCAAAATTACGTGGTCTTTGAATTTCTTAGAAATTTTGTGAAGCTCAATAATCTTGCTTCCCATGCGCTCCATATTGATTTCCAATTCTACCACATTTTCTCGACGGCGACTTTGCGCTTTTTCCTTAATCACATAAAAATCGTCTTGCCGCGATTTGGATTTGGTAGTTCGCGCTTTGGGTTGGCGGCGAATCCATTCTAATTCTTTTACAAATAAGTTTTGGGCTTTGTCCACGCTCGAATTTTCGGAAGCAACTCGTTCTTCTTTTTTCTCTAAATAATAAGAATAATTTCCTTTGTATTGGTAAATTTGACCATTGTCCAATTCGATAATTTCGTTACAAACACGTTCTAAAAAGAAACGATCGTGCGTGACCATAAACAAGGTGATGTTTTCTTTGGCAAAATAACTTTCCAACCACTCAATCATTTCTAAATCCAAGTGATTCGTAGGTTCGTCCAGAATTAATAAATCAGGTCGATTGATTAAAATTATCGCCAATGACAATCTTTTTTTCTGACCGCCCGAAAGATTTTTAACTTTTAATTTAAAGTCTTCCAACTTCAATTTGAATAAAATCTGTTTGTATTGCGTTTCAAAATCCCAAGCGTTGTGTTGGTCCATTCCGTCAAATGCTTTTTGATAAGCTTCTTCGTCATCAGGATTTTCAAGTGCTTTTTCATAGGCTTCAATAATCTTCAAACTTTCATTATCCGAAGCGAAAATACTTTCTTCAATCGTCAGTTCGTCTTGCAATTTATTGTCTTGAGATAAAAAAGCCATCCGAATACTTTTTCTAAGAACTACTTGCCCGGTATCAGGTTCGTCAAAACCGTTTATGATGTTCATAATTGTGGTTTTTCCGGAACCATTTTTGGCGATAAAAGCAATTTTTTGGTCTTTATTTATTCCAAAAGAAATGTTTTTGAATAAGGTTCTTTCACCATACGATTTTGAAATATTTTCAACAGATAAGTAATTCACAAGACTATTTTTTTGCAAAAGTAAGCTATTGAATTGAACTTTGTTGCTTTGAATCTTTGCAACTTTAGAACTTAAAATATATCTTTGAAAAATGCAACTCTCCGTAATCATACTCAATTATAACGTGCGCTACTTTTTGGAGCAATGTGTTTTAAGTGTTCAAGAAGCACTTTCAAACATTGACGGCGAAATTATTGTGGTCGATAATAATTCTTCGGATGCTAGTTGTCAAATGATGAAAACGCGTTTTCCAAACGTAAAACTCATCGAAAATAAAACCAATTCCGGCTTTCCGAAAGGGAATAATATTGGTGTTGCAGAAGCCAAAGGCGATTATATTTGTATTTTAAATCCAGACACAGTAGTTGCGGAAGATACTTTCGAAAAAATTCTTGCTTTCGCTGAGAAACAATCCGATTTAGGAATTGTTGGTTGCAAACTTATCGACGGAACCGGAAATTTCTTGCCCGAAAGCAAACGCGGCATTCCAACGCCTTGGGTGGCTTTTACAAAAATTACTGGTTTGTATCATTTCTTTCCAAAAAACAAACTTTTCAATCAATATTATGCGCAAGATTTAAACGAAAATGAAACAGGAAAAGTGGCCATTCTTGTGGGCGCTTTTATGGTGATGAAACGTGATTTGTATTCGGATTTAAAGGGTTTTGACGAAAATTGTTTTATGTATTCGGACGATATTGATTTGTCGTATCGTGCGCTATTACAAGGAAAATCGAATTATTATTTTCATGAAACCAGTGTGATACATTATAAAGGAGAAAGCACGGTGAAAGACAAAATGTATATGAAACGTTTTCAAGAAGCGATGAATTTTTTCTATAAAAAACATTTCAAGGTTTCGGTATTTTTTTCCTTGTTTATGAAAATCGGAATCGTGTTTTTTTCGTTTATCAAAGGTTTTCAAGGAAATTCCATTCCCAATTCAAAACCCGAAAACTATTTTTTGATTTCAGATGATGAAAAATTGAAGGATAAATTAGAAGCGACTTTGAACAAACCAATCACTTTTTGGGAGAAATCCAATAATATAGAAAAATCCGAAATTATTTTCGATCAAAACTATTTTGGATTTTCGAAAGCGATTGAATTTATGGTAACAAATAAAAATAAAGCATTCACGTATAAAATTTTACCGAAAAATACTACTTTTATAATCGGAAGTAATAGCAATAGAAGTAGAGGAGAAGTGATAGAAATTTAGATTGTTAGAATAAGAAAAACCAAATTCTATTTTTAATGTAAATTTGTAGTATTCGCGGAATAAACTAATTTTATTTAGTAATTTTGCAAACAGAAATAAAGAATCACCTTTTAGAATAACAATATGGCAAGATTTGAATTGAAACTTCCAAAAATGGGAGAAAGTGTCGCAGAAGCAACCATCACCAATTGGCTAAAACAAGTTGGAGATACCATTGAAGTTGACGAAACGGTATTAGAAATCGCAACCGATAAAGTAGACAGCGAAGTACCGAGCGAAGTTTCGGGTGTTTTAGTCGAACAATTATTCGGCAAAGACGACTTGGTTCAAGTAGGACAAACCATTGCAATTATAGAAACCGAAGGAGGATTGGTTCAAGAATCAAAACCAGAAGCAATTCCTGAATCCGTTGTTGAAGTTGAAAAAACAATAACTATTGCCAAAGAAATAATCGCCGAACCAATTGCATTTGCAGATTCCGAAAAATTCTTTTCGCCATTAGTAAAAAATATTGCCAAAGAAGAAGGAATCTCCATTACAGAATTAGAAGCTATTGCTGGCTCAGGAAAAGAAGGTCGCGTTACCAAAGAAGATATTTTGAAATTTGTTGAAAGCAGAAAATCAAATGGTTTAACTCCAACAAATTCGAATCCTCAACCACAAACAATTTCTGTGAATGGTGGTGACGAAATAATTGAAATGGACCGAATGCGAAAGCTGATTTCTGGATATATGGTGGCGTCTTTGCAAACATCAGCTCATGTTCAATCGTTTATCGAAGTGGATGTGACGAATATTGTAAAATGGCGCGATCGTGTTAAAAATGAATTCGAAAAACGCGAAGGCGAAAAGCTAACTTATACGCCAATCTTCATGGAAGCCGTTGCCAAAGCCATAAAAGATTTTCCAGGAATGAATATTTCTGTAGATGGCGATTATATTATTAAAAAGAAAAATATCAACCTTGGAATGGCGGCAGCATTACCCAACGGAAATCTGATTGTTCCTGTAATAAAAAATGCCGATCAATTAAACCTTGTCGGAATGGCAAAAGCCGTAAACGATTTAGGAAACCGTGCTAAATTAGGAAAATTAAAACCAGACGATACCCAAGGCGGAACCTACACGGTTACTAATGTAGGAACTTTCGGAAGTGTTTTTGGAACACCAATAATTAATCAACCGCAAGTTGGTATTTTAGCTTTAGGCGCCATCAGAAAAGTACCCGCTGTTATCGAAACTCCAGAAGGCGATTTTATTGGAATTCGTCAAAAAATGTTCTTGTCACACAGTTATGACCATCGAGTTGTAGACGGCGCATTAGGGGGAAGTTTCGTCAAACGAGTTGCCGAATATTTGGAAGCATTTGACCCTAATCGAACGTTCTAAATCCCATTTTTATAAATTAATCAAAAGACTTCATTGAGGTCTTTTTTTTTGTTTTTTATATTGTTTATAAAAGTATATTTGTACTTCTTAAAACCCAAATATGGAACTTAAACTGAATAAACCAATTTGTTTTTTCGACCTTGAAACAACTGGAATTGATATTGGAAAGGATCGAATTGTTGAAATTTCGATTTTCAAAGTCTTTCCAAATGGCAATAAAGAAAGCAAAACGTGGCTTGTAAACCCAACCATTCCAATTCCGCCACAAACTACCGCAGTTCATGGAATTACGGACGAAAAAGTAGCCAAAGAACCTACTTTCAATGATTTGGCGTCTCAGGTTTATACAATGATTAAAGATTCCGATTTGGCGGGTTTCAATTCCGATCGATTTGATATTCCGCTTTTGGCCGAAGAATTACTTCGAGCTGGAGTGGATTTTGATATGAAAAATCGCGTTTCGGTTGATGTACAAACTATTTTTCACAAAATGGAAGAACGAACGTTAAGCGCCGCGTTGAAGTTTTATTGTGGCGAAAACCTAATCAATGCGCATTCTGCCGAAGCCGATACCATGGCAACTTACGAAATTCTGAAAGCGCAATTAGAACGATATCCAGCATTAGAAAACGATATGAAATCATTGTCGGAATTTACGACTAGAAAAAAAATAGCCGATTTTGCGGGAATGATTGCTTTTGATGATGAAAATGAAGAAATCTTCACTTTTGGTAAACACAAAGGCGCAAAAGTCAACCAAGTTTTGGAAACCGAACCTGGCTATTTTAGTTGGATTCAAAACGCCGACTTTCCTTTATATACCAAGAAAGTTTTGACGGCAATTAAATTGAGAAAACTCAATACGAAATAGATGAAAATAATTTGCATTGGTAGAAATTATACCAAACATATTGAGGAACTTCAAAATGAAAGACCCACGGAACCAGTTATTTTTATGAAACCGGATTCAGCGATTTTATTGAAACAACATCCGTTTGTAATTCCAGAATTTTCAAGCGATATTCATCACGAAATTGAAATTATCGTCAAAATATCCAAAGTTGGAAAATATATTGACGCCAAATTTGCTCATAAATATTACGATGAAATTGGCGTGGGAATTGATTTTACCGCGCGTGATTTACAGCAACAATTAAAAGATAAAGGGTTGCCTTGGGAAAAAGCGAAGGCTTTTGATGGTTCGGCGGTTATTGGCGAATTTGTATCCAAAACAGATTATAATTCACTTGAAAATCTTACATTTGAATTAACAAGAAACGGAAAAACGGTTCAAAAAGGAAATACCAGCCACATGCTTTGGAAAATCGATGAACTTATTTCCTATGTTTCGCAATATTTTACGTTGAAAATCGGTGATATTATTTACACAGGAACGCCTGAAGGTGTTGGTTTAGTTGAACCAGAAGATGTTTTAGAAGGTTTTTTAGAAGGAACAAAATTATTTCGAATACAAGTAAAATAATGGCACTACATTACAGTTTAGCAAAAGTGTACGCACTTTCAGAAAATGATCCAGAATTTGTTTCGGAAATTATTAATTTATTTGTTTCTGAAGTAGCATATGACGTCGAAAAATTAAAAGAATCCATCGAAGAAAAAGACCACAAAACCGCCTATGGTTTTGCTCATAAAATAAAACCC
>CAIMBK010000012.1 GCA_903839195.1 uncultured Bacteroidota bacterium
ATATTATTAAAAAAGATAGAAGCCCAGAAAAAACCCTATTAATTACAACTCGTCAACGAATTGATCCAATCGGCAATCAATTGAATTCCTTCTTCATCCCGGATGGTTCTCCCTAAAAATGGCATTCGGTAGTTCATGTCATTCGTACTCACCCGATAAAACAAGAGCGACCGATTGGTGTCGTGGGGTTTTACAATTACCGTTGCTGGATTACCCGGAGCCACATGACTGGCGGTCATACAAATGCCTAAATTTACTGGATTGGTGGTTTTATTAAATGCAAAACGCATTATATAAGAAGCGCCATAACCCCCGTCCTGGTGACAATGGGCGCAATTAATATCAAAATAAGACCGCATTCTTAAATCCAAAGGCTGGGTCGTATCTTCATAATCAACAGTTGACACAATGGTTTGAGGCAAATTATTTTCCAAATATCCAATCGAAATAAGTTTGTCCAATTGGTTTTTAGAACCTTCATTATACGTATAATTATGATTTAAATTTTGTGGTTTAATACCAATAGGAAAGGTCACATTGTTTACATTATGACAAGTATAACAATTGGTTTCAGACGGAATCTGATAATCAGCGGTTTTGACCGTGTTAGTAGCGTCCATCCAAGAAATGGTTTTGGTGCTACCCAATTGTTGTAATGTGGCTTCGGTTTGTTCGTCGTTCCAAACATATTCCGCAACAATCCAGCCCGTTATTTTTTTTATAAGCACGCGGGTTTCAATGATTTGAGTAGTATTGGAAGGCTGCACATGATCATAATAAAATGTTTTTATTAGTGCGGCGCCAACGGGTAAATCCAAAATTGTAGAATCGGAATTGTAGGTTGCTTTAGTGTTTTTTGGAAGCCAAATAAAGCGTTTTTTTAGGGCATAATCCGTAAAAAGACTACTAGCTGGTTTGTATGGAATTACGCCATAAACCGGATTTTGCAGTTTCAAATCTCCCTCAAAAAAATGATATTCCGATAAATTTGGATAGGGTACTTGGGTCAAATCGACCACCGCAGGCGAAACCGCAACATACTTGTCATCATTATCCTCACAAGACTGAAGTCCGATTACTAATAAAAGTATCCAGAAATAAGATTTTAAGAATCGGTATGAGGATTTTCGTATC
Source organism: uncultured Bacteroidota bacterium (assembly GCA_903839195.1). Lineage (GTDB taxonomy): Bacteria > Bacteroidota > Bacteroidia > Flavobacteriales > Flavobacteriaceae > Flavobacterium. The sequence goes on from CAIMBK010000012.1 coordinate 1,135, forward strand.
ACATTAAAAAGTAGTATTTAAAGAAATCGAAATTCCAGAACTTTCAGGAACGAAGCGACAAACCCCTCCAATACATATTAATCCGCCCCGTTGACGGCCATAATTCAAAGCGATTCGAGTGGCGTTTTTTCGGAAGGAGCCACCCATATTATAATAATGATTGCGCAAATCGGGATTATCATTGCCATAATTATACATGTCGGAGGCAAAAACCGAAAATTTAGAATTTAGGTTAAATTCAACCGTGGCACTTCCCCAGTTTTTTTTGTCGGAATCGGCCCACAAATGTTCGCCAAGCATCCGAATCGATTGTGTAGGGGTAATTCTGTAGGTTGATTCGGCAGTAAGAATATTGGTTTTCACTAATCCGTAGGTTTCTTCGATTAGCTTTTTGTTGTAGTATTGGTTGATATAAGAAAATATAGATTGCCATTTGTCGTTCCATTTTTTGGAAACTTCGATATTGGCATCGGAGAAATATTTTTTACCAAAACCAAAAAAGTCCGTTTGATAGTCTTTGGCATTGGAAATATAAAAAGTCCCTGCAAGAGCGTTCCAATTAGAAAAATTCATGGAAACTTTGGTTCCGTATTTTCCGCCCAGTTTGGATCCTTTTTTGAAATTATAGAAAAAATCCATTTGTCCCCCAATTTCCCCTGCTTTAACCAACGTTGCGTCCGATAAAATAACATTGGGTTGTGCTTGATACGTATAAATATTGGCTAAATTATAATGGTGTTGTTTGGTTAAACTTGGAACAAAATTCATGATTTTATCGTTGTAAGAATTTCCTTTTGCGGTTCGTTCCGAGAAAAAACTCATGTTTTCCAATCGACGGAATGTTCCATCCCAACCGTATCCTTTTCCAGAATAACCCATGTTAATTAACAACGCCGAACCAGGTTTGATGAAATTATTTTGAATTTGTCCTTGGGCTTCTAGGATGGCGTCTTTGGATTTATAATTGTATTCCGTGGAGGCATAAAACGCGTTGTAGGAATAATTCAATCGTCCGGCAAAGGCATTGGTTAAACTATTAAAATTAGGATTGGCAACCGCCGTAGTTTCATCTCTACCAACGTAGGAAAGTCCAAGCGTTACTTCTGATTTTTCAAGATTTAGGGCTTGTCCTAAAGCAACTTCCGAATCAAAACCATAAATTTTTCCGTTGGAAACTTCAAATCCGCTTCGTTGTTGGCCGTAAATTCCTTTTAAAGTCAAATAGGTTGTTGGCTTAAAAATAATTCTTCCGCCACGCAACGCATTGTTAATTCCTAGCGCACGGTCTTCCCAGGTTCGAAGTAATAATCCGCTGCCAAATTGTTCATAAAAATAGCCTGCGGTCAAATTGATTTTTTTGTTTTTAAATTGAACAAAATAGGTTCCGACATTTGTTTCTTTGTATCCAGGATTGAAATTCAATAATGCTTTTTCTTGAAACGACTCGCCTTGAATTCCGGCTGACCAGTTTTTATAGGTATAATTTAAAAATAGATAATTGTTGGAACGAATTGGATTTTCCGGATGCTGAACGCCTAAATCTTTATCGTTTAAATACCATTGTGCATTGGATTCAAAACCTCCAAAAAAAGTAGCTTTTTCTTGAGCAAAAAACGGGATTGAAAACAAAAAAAATAGTACAATTAGGGTATTTTTCATTTTATAATGTTTTCATTTTTTCGAACAATTCCGTTTCTCCGCCTGGAACATATCCATTTTGGATGTACACAATTTTCTGATTTTTTACAACGATAGTGTAAGGGATATTCACAATGGTAAGGGCGCGTTTGAAATCTTGATTGGTATCCAATAAAACTAAATAGCTCCATTCTTTTCCTTTGACCAATGGCATTACGCGTTTTTGAGTCCTTGAATCATCTGTTGCAACAGCAATAATTTCGAAATTAAGAGTTTTTTTCCATTCGGCTTGAAGGTCGTTCATTTCGTCCAATTCATTGATACACGGAGCGCACCAACTTGCCCAAAAAGAGAAAACATATAGTTTGTCTTTTTCGGTAAAATCATTTTTTAGCGATTGCTGTTTTCCTTCTAAATTGGAAAGCGATAAATCAGGAAGTTGTTTTTGAGACCAGAGGTTAAACCCTATTAAAAGTAATAATAAATAACCGTTTTTCATTGCATACTATTTTGAAACGCAAATAAAACAATTAATATTATCAAAGTAAAATTTTATTTGTTTTATTTGTATTCTAAATTGAAAAAGTAATAAAATCGTTTCCATGAAATTTAAAAACAGCCTCTTATTTGTGCTTTTATTCGCTATTGTTTCTTGTAGTGAAACTAATGTGATTTATACTGATATTGTTATTGACGACACGGTTGATGCGCCTCCGGTTTCGGGTCAATTTAAAAAACATGTGCTTATTGAAGATTTTACTGGTACTTGGTGTGGCAATTGTACTCGGGTTTCCTATAGTATTGGCAAAGTAATGGAGCAAACGGATAAAGCCGTAGCTGTGGCCATTCATAATGGTGACGACCCGTATCATTTTGCAGGAATTGAACCCTTAAGAAATCAGATTTACCCAAATTCCACCGATTTTCCATTACCAACTTCTCGGCTAAACAGAACAATTGTTTGGACTTTTCCTGAAGATTCAAACATTCAACAAGTGAAAAATTTAACCAGCTCAAATTGTGGTCTTGGATTAGCAATGAATTCAACAATTACAAACGGCACGATTTCTTTGGATGTTAAATTAAAATTAGCTCAAAATTATTCCAATGTCAAATTGGTGGTTTATTTACTTGAAAATCATCTTATTTATGATCAGCGAAATTATACTAATTTTTTTGGCAGTAATAATGTTCCAGATTATGTAGATTTTGAACACAATCATGTATTAAGAACATCCATGACCAATATTTTAGGTGATCCAATTACAGAAGAAACGCTTTTTGGAAAAACCATTACAAAATCCTATTCACTCGCAATTCCTTCCTCTGTTTCGAATTCAGAAAACCTATCTTTTGTAGCATTTGTAATCGATGAAAATAATACCGTTATCAATTGCCGGTCATCTGAAGGAAATCAAAATCAAACTTTTGAAGAGAATCCATAATTCTCACTTATTTATTCCATTTTGGGACTTTTCTGTAATAAAGATACCCCATTCCAACGCCTAGAAATAACAATACTAGTACATAGGCGTCGATTGG
>CAIMBK010000013.1 GCA_903839195.1 uncultured Bacteroidota bacterium
ATAATTAAAATATAAAATATAAAACATAAATCACTGATTATCAATTGTTATTAAATCTTCAATTCTCGAGTTTTCATTAGTTATTAACAAATATTAGCCCTACTTTTGCAAAATATTTAAAATATTATATGAATAAATTCGAACAATTAGGATTAAGTGAATCGTTACTGAAGGCGATTTTAGATCTAGGATTTGAAAATCCGACCGAAGTACAGGAGAAAGCGATTCCCCTATTATTGGAAAAAGACACAGATTTAGTTGCGTTGGCTCAGACAGGGACAGGGAAAACGGCAGCATTTGGGTTTCCAGTCATTCAGAAAATTGATGCCAACAACAGAAATACACAAGCATTGATTTTATCTCCAACCCGCGAATTGTGTTTGCAGATTACCAACGAAATTAAAAACTACTCCAAATACGAAAAAGGTATTAATGTGGTAGCAGTTTACGGCGGAGCTAGCATAACAGAACAAGCGAGAGACATTAAAAGAGGCGCACAAGTAATTGTGGCCACACCAGGAAGAATGCAAGACATGATTAACCGAGGATTGGTCAACATTACTCAAATTAATTATTGTATTCTAGACGAAGCGGATGAAATGTTAAACATGGGTTTCTATGAAGACATTGTAAACATCCTTTCAACAACTCCAGACGACAAAAACACTTGGTTGTTTTCTGCAACCATGCCTGCGGAAGTTGCCCGAATTGCAAAACAATTCATGCACAATCCCGAAGAAATTACTGTAGGCGCAAAAAACTCTGGTTCAGCAACAGTTTCTCACGAATTTTACCTAGTAAATGCCCGTGACCGTTACGAAGCCTTAAAACGTTTAGCCGATGCTAATCCAGATATTTTCTCTGTAGTTTTTTGTAGAACCAAACGCGATACGCAAGCGGTTGCCGAAAAATTAATTGAAGATGGTTATAGCGCTGCAGCATTACACGGTGATTTATCCCAAGCACAACGCGATGGCGTTATGAAATCATTCCGTGGTCGTCAAATTCAAATGCTGGTTGCAACCGATGTTGCGGCTCGTGGAATTGACGTCGATAATATTACACACGTTGTAAATTATCAATTGCCAGACGAAATTGAAACCTACAACCACCGTTCAGGCCGAACTGGTCGAGCTGGAAAACTAGGAACTTCAATTGTTATTGTAACCAAAAGCGAATTGCGCAAGATTTCGTCTATCGAAAGAATCATCAAACAAAAATTTGAAGAAAAAACAATTCCTTCTGGAATCGAAATTTGCGAAATTCAATTATTACACCTAGCCAACAAAATTAAAGACACGGAAGTTGATCACGAAATTGACAACTACCTTCCGGCTATTAATAATGTATTGGAAGACTTATCAAAAGAAGAGTTAATCAAGAAAATGGTTTCGGTTGAATTCAATCGTTTCATTAATTATTACAAGAAAAATAGAGACATTTCTTCGCAATCTTCTGGTTCAGAAAGACGCGAACGCGATGACAAAGACGGTGGCGCAAGAGAGTTTAACAACAATGGCGCAACTCGTTATTTTGTTAACATCGGGTCAAGAGATAATTTCGATTGGATGTCATTAAAAGATTACTTGAAAGAAACTTTAGACTTAGGTCGTGACGATGTCTTTAAAGTAGATGTAAAAGAAGGATTCTCTTTCTTTAATACCGATCCAGAACACACGGATAAAGTAATGGATATATTAAACAACGTGCAACTTGAAGGACGTCGTATTAATGTTGAAATTTCTAAAAATGATGGTGGCGGAAGACGTGACCATAATGGCAGAAGCTCAGGCGGAAGTTTTGGTGGCGGAAGAAGTTCGGCTCCAAGAAGAGAAGGAAGTTTTGCCCCAAGAAGAGAAGGTTCTGGCGGATTTAGAAGCGACAGAAGCTCAGCTCCACGTGAAGGTGGATTTGGTGGAAGAAGTACTGCGCCTCGTGAAGGTGGATTTGGTGGAAGAAGTACTGCGCCTCGTGAAGGTGGTTTTGGCGGAAGAAGTGCTGCTCCAAGAACGGGTGGTTTTTCATCTGACAGAGCACCAAAAACAGAAGGTTCGTCTGAAAGAGCTCCAAGAAGATCCGAAGGATTTGGTGAAACGCCTCGTGCTAAAAGACCAAGAAGAAGCTAACAAAATCTGTTAATTTTCTTATAATTATAGAAAGACTACAGATTATCTTACTTTGATTTATTACTTTTAGAGTTTTAAAACCAATATGAGATATTTTGTAGTTTTTTGTTTAATAACCTTTTTCGCAATCCCATCAATTGCTCAACAAACTGGATTGATACAAAAAGTATCTGGAACTATCGTTAATGACAATACTTCGCTACCTATACAAAATGTTAATGTTATCAATTTAAACAAAGTCACTGGCACGATTACCAATACAATGGGTAATTTCGAAATTGCCGTCTCCCTAAATGACACCCTACATCTTTCTTTGATTGGATTCAAATCACTAGAAATCAGAGTGACAAACGACTGGATCAAAAACAAAACTACCAAAATTCAAATGACCGAAAAGGCCATTGCCCTTGAAGAAGTAGTTGTTCATCCTTATAATCTTACTGGCTATTTAGAAGTCGATTCCAAGTTGATTCCCATTCAAGAAAATTACCGCTACAGCATCTCTGGACTAACTACTGGCTATGAAGCTGGCGAATATTCTCCAGGCGCTTTCGGAAGAGTTTTAGGTTCTATTTTCAATCCTGCCGATATGTTGTATAACTTTTTTGGCAAAAAAACCAGAGAACTTCGGAAGCTGAAAGAAATAAAAAAGGATGATACCGTCCGAAATTTATTAGCCTCAAAATTTGATAGAGAAACTATTTCGGTCCTTCTTGGTATCGATAAAAAAGAAATTGCCGAAATCATGGAACGCTGTAATTATTCGGAATCCTTTATTAAATCAGCCAATGATTTACAAATTTTAGATGCTATTAGCGAATGCTACGAAGAATACAAAGTCTTAAAGAAAAAATAATTACTTCGCCGCTTCCAAATAATACCGCTCCTCAATTCGCTTAATATCTTTTATAGAATTTTTGGCCCAAGCCAAACGCTTTTCTAGAATTTCTTCTTCGGTCAAATGCCATGAAATATCCGATTGCCGCAATCTATTGGATAGATTTTGAAGAATAATTGCTGCCGAAACCGATATGTTCAAACTTTCGGTAAACCCAACCATCGGAATTTTTAAATAACCATCCGCTTGTCGCATAATTTCCTCTGACAAGCCATCGCGTTCGGTGCCAAAAAATAGCGCGCTTGGTTTCAAAATATCAAAATCTTCCAACAAACAATCATTTTCATGTGGTGTGGTTGCAATTATTTGATAGCCTTGTTTTTTTAAACTTGAAAGACACCCCGAAACACTGTCGAACGTAGTAATATCAACCCATTTCTGAGCGCCCATTGCAATTTCTTTATCGATTTTCTTACCAAATTTTTCTTCAATAACATTCAATTCTTGGATGCCAAAAACCTCGCAACTGCGCATTACCGCACTGGTATTGTGCATTTGAAAAACATCTTCAATCGCCACAGTAAAATGTTTGGTTCGGTTTTGAAGCACTTTCAAAAACTTTTCTTTTCGGTTATCAGTTAGGATGTTTTCTAGAAAATGGAGATAATCAATATCAATCATGTAGGGGAATTTTTGGTAAAAATAACAAAAAACTAGATTCGCATGCCACATAACTTATAACTAATCCGTATTTTTGCAACTTCTTACAAACAACACAACATGACTACTTTAAACGAACTAAATGCTGTTTCACCAATTGACGGAAGATACAGAAGCAAAACCCATTATTTGGCGCCTTACTTCTCCGAAGAAGCGTTAATAAAATACCGCGTACTAGTTGAAATTGAATATTTCATTGCGTTATGCGAAATGCCATTGCCTCAATTAAAAAGTATCAATCCAGCTGTTTTTGATAGTTTACGAAATCTCTATAAAAACTTTTCTACCCAAGATGCCCTTTGGATAAAAGAAACCGAAAAAGTCACCAACCACGATGTAAAAGCGGTGGAATATTTCATTAAAGACGCATTCGAAAAACTAGAATTATCGCAATACAAAGAGTTCATCCACTTCGGATTGACATCACAAGACATCAACAATACCGCAATACCATTATCGACAAAAGAAGCTTTTGAAAATGTTTATATGCATTCGCTAATTGCAATAATTTCCAAACTAAAAACCTTAAGCGTCGAATGGCGCGATATTCCAATGTTGGCCAGAACCCACGGACAACCAGCATCTCCCACTCGTTTAGGAAAAGAAATTGGCGTGTTCGTGGAACGATTGGAAGAGCAAATGCGTTTGTTGTTTAACATTCCGTTTGCGGCCAAATTTGGTGGCGCCACAGGAAATTACAATGCCCATCATGTTGCCTATCCGCAATTGGATTGGAAGAAATTTGGAAGCGACTTCGTGGAAGGAAACTTAGGATTGCACCATTCCTTTCCAACGACACAAATAGAACATTACGACCATTTTGCCGCATTTTTTGATGCTTTAAAAAGGATAAACACCATAATAATTGATTTGGATAGAGATATTTGGACCTATGTTTCCATGGATTATTTCAAACAAAAAATCAAAGCAGGCGAAATTGGTTCCTCGGCGATGCCCCACAAAGTAAATCCTATTGATTTTGAAAATTCAGAAGGAAATTTAGGCATGGCCAATGCTATTTTCGAACACCTTTCCGCAAAGTTACCTTTATCAAGATTGCAACGCGATTTGACCGATAGTACGGTTTTAAGAAATATTGGAGTCCCAATTGGACACACATTAATTGCCTTTGAAGCCACTTTAAAAGGATTAAATAAATTACTTTTGAACGAGCCAAAATTCCACGAAGATTTAGAGAAAAACTGGGCGGTTGTTGCCGAAGCCATTCAAACCATTTTACGCAGAGAAGGCTACCCAAATCCGTATGAAGCTTTGAAAGGATTGACCCGAACCAACGAAACCATCGACAAAAATGCGATTCACACTTTTATCGCTACGCTTGACGTTTCGGAAGCAATCAAAGCCGAATTACTGCAAATTACACCGAGTAATTTCGTGGGAATATAGCGTGTTTTGATGTGGATTTTGGTTGTGGACCAACCAAAGAACACCGATTTATACAATGGAAAAATTAAATATAAAAACAACACGACTTAACATTCGACACCTCGAATTGTCCGACCTATCCGATTTTCATATTTATCGTTCTAATCCAGAAATTACAAAATATCAAGGTTTTGAAGTTATGACGACCGAAGATGCTAAAAAGTTTATTCAAGATAACTCTAAATTTAGTTTCGGAAATCCAGGAGAATGGGTACAATATGGAATTGAAAATAGCAATACAAGAAAACTAATCGGTGATTGTGCAATTAAGCTTGACCAACATGATACCCGAATTGCAGAGATTGGAATAACTATTTCTAATCTCGAACAAAGAAAAGGTTTTGCAAAAGAAGCTTTACTAGGTATTTTGACTTTTCTATTTGATACAAAAGGTATATACAGAATAGTTGAAATTGTAGATGCTGAAAATATTGCTTCCATTAACCTATTAAAAAGCACACGATTTAAACAAGAAGGACACTTTATTGAAAATATCTTCTTCAAAGGAAAATGGGGAAGTGAACTTCAATTCGCAATGCTGAAAAGAGAATGGGACGAAAGAAAACAATGATTTTGAAACAAACTCCGCTGCGAAAAGTCGTCTCCCGACTTTGAGGTGCCCATCTCCTATAAGTCCAATAACTTCAATCCCAATTTAATTTATTTAAAGTCAGCTGAGAATTATCCCATGCAGGAAAAGAAATATGCCATGCAGGAAAAGAATTATCCCATGCAGGAAAAGAATTATGTCATGCAGGAAAGGAATTATGCCATGCAGGAAAGGAATTATGTCATGCAGGAAAAGAATTATGTCATGCAGGAAAGGAATTATGTCATGCAGGAAAAGAATTATGTCATGCAGGAAAAGAAATATGCCATGCAGGAAAAGAATTATGTCATGCAGGAAAAGAATTATGCCATGCAGGAAAAGAAATCTTCCGTGCTCGAATTATAAAACAAAGACAATCAATGAGTTTTATTTTATAAATAAAACATTTATCCCTTCAAACAATAACTATCTAGAATAATTCGGTGCTTCTTTAGTAATCGTTACATTATGCGGATGACTTTCATTGATTCCGCTAGCAGTAATGCGAACAAAACGCCCCGTTTCTTGCAAAGTCGGAATGTCTTTTGAACCGCAATAACCCATTCCAGCGCGAAGTCCACCAATGAATTGTTGCATGCTTTCGTTTAATTCGCCTTTATAAGGCACACGGCCCACAATTCCTTCAGGAACTAACTTCTTAACATCGTCTTCCACATCTTGAAAATAGCGGTCTTTTGAGCCTTCTTGCATTGCTTCAACAGAACCCATTCCACGATAGGATTTGAATTTACGTCCTTCAAAAATTATTGTTTCTCCTGGAGATTCTTTGGTTCCTGCTAAAAGCGAACCCAACATCACACAATCGGCTCCAGCAGCAATGGCTTTAGGAATATCACCCGTGTATCGAATTCCACCATCGGCAATTACGGGAACTCCCGAACCTTTAATGGCAGCAGCCACTTCAAGAACGGCAGAAAACTGAGGAAAACCAACTCCTGCAACAATACGTGTCGTGCAAATAGAACCTGGTCCTATTCCAACTTTTACACCATCGGCGCCATTTTCAACAAGAAATTTAGCAGCTTCTGGGGTAGCAATATTTCCAACAATTACATCTATTTGAGGGAATTTGGTTTTTACTTCTTTCAACACATTCACCACACCTTGCGTATGTCCGTGAGCGGTGTCAATAATAATAGCATCTACACCAGCATTTACTAATGCTTCGGCTCTTTGAACCGCATCGCCAGTTACGCCAATAGCAGCAGCCACTCGCAAACGACCGTAAACATCTTTATTGGCAATAGGTTTTTGTGTTAATTTAGTAATATCTCGAAAGGTGATCAAACCTACTAATTTGTAATCGGCATTTACAACGGGCAATTTCTCAATTTTGTTTCCTTGCAAAACCACTTCGGCTTGTTCGAGCGAGGTTCCTTCGGCAACGGTAATCAAGTTTTCGCTAGTCATTACTTCCACGATTGGTCGGGAACTATTTTTTTCGAAACGCAAATCGCGGTTGGTTACAATTCCTATTAATTTTAGATTTTCGTCTACAATTGGAATTCCGCCAATACCAAATTCTTTCATTACGTTTTTAGCATCCGCCACTGTGCATGTTATCGGAAGCGTCACTGGATCGATAATCATACCGGATTCGGCACGTTTTACTTTTCGAACTTTGGCTGCTTGTTGTTCGATGGTCATGTTTTTATGAAGTACGCCAATTCCGCCTTCTTGTGCCATAGCGATTGCCATTGCACTTTCGGTTACGGTGTCCATTGCTGCAGAAACAACGGGAACATTGAGCGTAATATTTCTTGAAAATTTGGATTGAATACTGACTTCACGCGGAAGCACATTAGAATAATTTGGAACTAAAAGTACGTCATCGTAAGTAAGTCCTTCGCCGATAATTTTTGTGTTGTGTGCGATCATTGCAATTTGTAGTTGAATTGCGAGCAAATATAAGAAATTTTATTTAAAGTTATACCAAATACATGAAATTGTAATCGGATGCCCTAGCCCCGATTGCAGTGGAAAGCCCGGAAGGAAAAAAGGTATTTTTTATTGGCAGAAAAGAGCGACCATAGGAAGCTCCTTTTTTGACTTTTAAAAAAACCATTTTTGATTGTTTCTAATCCACCATATGTAGCTGAAAATTTTAAAGTCAGTTCAGATGTGAATTTTGAACCAAAAAAAGCAGTATTTGGCGGAAAGAAAGGTGATGAAATTTGTATAAAATTAATTAAT
>CAIMBK010000014.1 GCA_903839195.1 uncultured Bacteroidota bacterium
ATATAAGTATTTATATATTAGTTATTTAAATAAAAAATAAAAAGATTATAATACATCTAATATTCAATTAGTTGATGTAACAATGATGGGTTACAAATTCATAAAAAAAAGTAAAAAAAATATACAATTCTTAAAATAGTCTACACACTTATAAATTAATCATAAACTTATACAGACTTTCTTCCTGAGAAATTCCCAATTTTTTTCTTAATCGGTAACGCTGAAGCTCAACGCCACGGAAAGAAATATTCATCATTGGCGCAATTTCTTTCGAGGAAAGATTCATTTTTAATAATACACATAATTTGATTTCCTTGGACGTTAAACTAGGATGTTTTTTGGAAAGATTGATAATAAATTCATTGTGAATCTGATTCAAATTGGTCTCAAATGTTTTCCATTCTTGTTTGTTAATGGCATTGATTTTAATAGTTTTTCGGATTTCGCTTTTCAATTTATTCATTTCTAATTCCGATTCTAAAATGGATTGAATTGTATCAATCATTTCACTTTGTTTCGCAATTGACAATGATTTTACGGCTACTTCCGAGGATTTTGTTTTAATTTCCAACTCTAAAATATGCTTTTCATATTCTTGAACATTCAAGTCGTTTTGCGATTTCAATTCCATTTCGAGGATTTCTTTTTGATGCTTTAACTCTTCCTCTTTTAACTTAAGCTTTTGAATATACCGAATTTTGTTCCAACGATAATACAAGAAAAAACTTCCAGAAATTAGCAATATGTATAACGAAATCATAACAAAGGAAAAATACCAAGGATTTTTTACATAAAATTCATAATTAGCAATCTTTCTATAATCGTTGCCATCAAAACTATAGAATCCCAACTCCTGTTTGCCGCTAATTAAGTTACTGAGAACAATATTTCCATTTTTGATTCGAACAAACTCTTTTGAATTATTTATTTTATAAAACAAATCGGGGCGATTGTAACCAAAATACTCCGAAAAACAATTGATTTCAACCGATTGATTGTAAGGAATTGAAACGGCGTCGTTGATTAAATTTCCATGATAAAATCCTTCAATTTCGATTTTACTGATTTGTTTCTTATTCCGATTTAAATCATACGAAATGAACCCATCATCAAGATTAAGATATATGGCTTTCCCGATTTTGAATGCTTTGGTACTTTCGGAAATAATGCGTCCTTCATAATATTTTTCGGGTAATAATTCCCATTGGAAAATGTTATTTTTTTGGTTTATGACATATAAAAGACCCAAATTTAAAACCATAAAATTGTCGTCATCAATAGGAATAATGTCTGAAATGGATCCGAATTCTTTTGAAAACAATGGATCTTTAACTAATTTTCCTAGTATGGAATTGTAGGAATACCAATTTTTGTTGATTAAAAACAAAAGTTCGTTTTTGTATTTAAAGATTTTAACCGCATAATCATTCTTAATTCCGTTGTCTTTCGAAACATTGACAATCGATTTGGTAGTGAAATTTTCATCATATACTATTCGGTACAAACTTCTATAATTATCGGCGGCCCAAAGTTCATTAGGTTTGTTTTGAGCAATGTTTCGAATGGGCTTGGTTAATTTATCGAGGAATTTCCACTTTGACAAATCCTGAATGTTTTGATAACAAAAAATACCGGAATAAGTAGATTGAAAATGAACATTTTCGAAATCACTCTTCAAAAAAGTCCATCCTCCACTTACATTATTCACTTTTTGGAGATTTTTTTCCTCCAAAATATAGGTGCCGTCGTTGTGACCAATAATGAATTTATTTTGCCATTTATAAATATCCCAAACTTGGCCTTGTGTGTTTGGAATCGGTTCAAGCTGTTTGTTTTTATAAGTAAAAAGGCCATGATTGGAAGCAAATAAAAACTGATTTTTATCGGTTACCAAGGAATAAACAGAACCTAAAATTCCCGAATAATCCGAAAAAATATTAACAGCCGAATTGATTTCAACATGAGCAATTCCGTTGTCAAGACCGAGCCACAAATCGTTTTCTTTATCGGTCATAATCGATAAAATAGCGTTATTTTTTATGGCGTTTTGTCGGTTGATATTTTTAAAAGTTCCGTCTTTTATATTCACAATATACAAACCTTGCAACGCGGTTCCAATAACCAAAGTCGAATCGTTTATGAATTTTGCAATTAGAATGGATTCGTTTTTTAATCTAACATTTAATGGATTTTTCCATGGAATTAAGGTTTGATCTGACGCTAAGAAAATGCCATTATTCTTTGTGAAAACATAGGTAATTCCGGATTGTTTTTCTATATCATGAATAATATTATTGTCAATAGCGCTCCAGTCTTGCTTTTTGATGAATTTATTACCGTTCATCGTATAAATGCCTTTTCGAACAGATGCTACAAGTATTTCATTACCAACAACATAACAATATGATATTTGAAAAGGAAAACGGATTTTTTCAATGGAATTATTAGAAAAAACAAAGAGTTCATTAAACGATTGAAAATAGATTTTGTTCTTGAATTTGAATATTTTCCAAATTTCTTCATTATCAGAATTGCCACTAAAAAGGTTTTTATTTTCGGATAAAGAAAAATAATTCATTTGACCATTAATTCTTTTCCAATAACCAAATTCTTTATAAGAACCACAATAAATCCTATTGCCATCATTAAAAACTGCCCGAATAATGGTTTTGTAAGGCAAGGTATATTTTTCCCATTTCACGCCATTATAACGCAAAAAATAATGATTGTTGGCAACATAAATAGCGTTGTCACTTCCTTGGGTAATATTCCAATTTTGGTTGTCACCGCTATATTCAGTCTTCGTAAAATTTTCTACAAAAGGAAGTAAATCTTGAGAATGAAGCGACGGAATAGAGAAAGCCAGAAAGAAAAAAAGCAATAATTGTTTCAAAATCTATAGTATTGGATACCAAATATATCTATTTTCTGGAATAATCCAAATAGGACAAAAACAATAACCATTTTACAAATTGAAAAAAGCTCTTTTTTTTGTTACAAATATCTTAAATTTATGAAAATTGGTGGTCATAAATTAAGAGGAGGAAATGAATTTCTTGGAGCAAGAATAGTTTATTATGTAAAACAAACAAAACCATTAGATATTGGTGACAAACTAGCAACACGATATGGTGCAAAAGGTGTTATTGGGCA
>CAIMBK010000015.1 GCA_903839195.1 uncultured Bacteroidota bacterium
ATATTTTTAAAGTCAAAATAGTTTTAATAAAACCGACTTCGTTTTGAGGCTTAAATAAAAAAGATGCTGTTTTATTTCAAATTTTTAAGGAAATTTAGAAGCAGTTTAGTTGCTTTTCCTCGGTGACTCAATGTTGCTTTTTCTTCCAAAGTAATTTCGGCAAAAGTTTGTGTCATTCCTTCGGCTTTAAAAATCGAATCATAACCAAAACCTTGATTTCCGAATTCTTTTTTAGTGATTTCACCTGAAACTATTCCGGTAAAAAGTGTTTGTTGCCCGTTTAGATTTAAAGCAATTACGGTTTTAAACTGCGCTTTTCGGTTGGTTTCGTTTGCCAATGCTTGTAAGACTTTATCCCTATTGTCATCTGAATTTTTATGTTCCCCAGCGTATCTCGCAGAATGTACGCCTGGCGCACCTTGAAGAACTTCAATTTCAAGTCCTGTGTCATCGGCAAAACAATTGAATCCATATTTTTGTGTGACGTAATTGGCTTTCAATATTGCGTTCCCTTCTATAGTTTCCGCTGTTTCAGGAATTTCTTCAAAACAACCAATGTCTTCCAAACTCAATATTTCAAGTGTTGAACCTATTAGGTTTTGAATTTCAAGAATTTTATTTTTGTTATTGGACGCAAATACGAGTTTCATTTTCTGAATTTTAGAATCGACCGTAAAGATATTAATTTAGGAATCATACTAAAATAGGATTAATATTTAGATAATTCTTTAGTTATTTATCTCAGTTTCTATTATTCCATAATAAATCATCGCTTCCTTGAGTTTTTTCATCGATACTTTTCCAATATTTCTATAGCCAGCCAATTTAGAATAATTAATCGATTTCAATAGATTAACATCAACAGAATAGATGTCATTATGAAAAAGTTGAATACCAAAAGCGTCATAAAAATAATGACACAAGCAATGAAAAGTTCTCATGTCAACACGATCTGAAATATCAATTTTTTGGTTAGTTGATTTTGCACCTGTTTCCAATTCACTTTCCAATTGTTTTTTGTAATTCGAAATTACCAGCAAAGCTTCATCTAATTGAGCGGTTGTAATCATTTTTTGAATGGTTTAAAAGTTGTTATTTTAATTGAATTTAGTCGAATAAATAACGATGCTTATTTATTGATAAATGTTATTTAAGGGTTTTCTTTAGAAGTAGAAATCAGGGCGTATATTCGATTCAGAATGGGTTTCATTTTTATATGGCTTAATATTTTTATAAATTTAAAATATTAATTTCAAAAAAACCTATAAAAATAGACTTAGATGATTATTTTTTATAGGTTTTTAATCTCGCTTAAAAAAACACCTTTTTCATTAAGCCGTATTTGTGTAAAAATATTAAAATAACGAATTTTTAAAATCAATTTTCTAATTTATTAACTAAATCGCAATCGTACAAAAACATGTTTTATTCCTTTTTTATCGGAATCGCGCTCGTCAATTTCTAGAATGTTTGTGAGCGATTTTAGCAACGGTGTTAGTTTTAGAAAACCGTAATTTCTTGGGTCAAATTCTGGTTTTTTCTTCACGATGAGGTTTCCAACATCTCCTAAAAAGGCCCATCCGCTATCGTCGGCAATGGCTTCAATAGTAGATTCTATAAGTTCAATGGTTTGTAGATCGATTTTATTTAATGACTTTGGTTCTGGTTTTTTGTTGTCGGAAGTAGAAGGTTTTGGCGTTTTCTTTTGAATGGCACCGTCCAAAACTTCGATATAAACAAATCGGTCGCAAGCAACAATAAAAGAATTTGGGGTTTTCTTTTCGCCAATCCCAATCACTTTCATACCAGATTCACGCAAACGAATGGCAAGACGCGTAAAATCGGAATCACTTGAAACAATACAAAATCCATCCACTTTATCCGAATATAGCAAATCCATAGCATCAATAATCATAGCCGAATCGGAGGAATTTTTCCCAACCGTATAACTATATTGTTGAATAGGTGTGATGGCGTGTTCCAGCAAAACGCTTTTCCATCCGCCGGCATTTGGTTTGGTCCAATCGGCATAAATACGTTTGGTGGTTGGAGTTCCAAATTTGGCAATTTCTTCCATCATTCCTTTCACATTGCTATACGGCACGTTGTCGGCATCAATTAGGACAGCGAGTTTCAGTTCTTTATTTTGATTCATTTTTTATTGTATTTGAATTGAAATTGCTATTGTCATTGTTGTTGACTTAGAGCAATTTAATTCAAAGGTACAAAGTTTCTGATTAAATCGATTCCCTAGCCCAGATTGCAATGGAAATCCCACGTTATTGCGAGGCACGAAGCAATCACGTGGATTGTATTGGAAAGCTGGAATAGCTCCAAAAAAGCAAATTAATCTTTGTTCACATTTTTTTTCGATTATGGGGCTGTTTTAAGGGATAAATATTTATTTTTGCAACACTTAGAAAATAGCACCTATATATTATGGTAAAAGATTTATTTGACAGAATTCAAAACAATAAAGGGCCTTTAGGAAAATGGGCTTCACAAGCAGAAGGCTATTTTGTTTTTCCAAAATTGGAAGGCGAATTGGGTCCGAGAATGCAATTTCAAGGCAAAAATATTTTGAATTGGAGTTTGAACGATTATTTGGGATTGGCCAACCATCCCGAAGTTCGAAAAGCCGATACCGATGCTGCGATTCAATATGGCGCGGCATATCCAATGGGGGCTCGAATGATGAGTGGTCATACAAAATATCACGAACAATTGGAAGAAGAATTGGCTGCTTTTGTGATGAAAGAATCGGCCTATTTGTTGAATTTTGGTTACCAAGGAATTATGTCAACTATTGATGCATTGGTAACAAGAAATGATGTTATTGTTTATGATGTGGATGCACATGCTTGTATTATTGACGGGGTTCGTTTGCATAGCGGAAAGCGTTTTACTTACCGTCATAACGATGTTGAAAGTATGGAAAAAAACTTACAACGGGCAACAAAATTAGCTACCGAATTGGGTGGTGGAATTTTGTTTATTACCGAAGGTGTTTTTGGAATGCGCGGGCAACAAGGAAAGTTGAAAGAAATTGTAGCGATGAAAGAAAAATACAATTTCCGATTATTGGTTGACGATGCTCACGGATTTGGAACTCTAGGAAAAACGGGAGCTGGAGCAGGCGAGGAGCAAGGTTGTCAAGACGGAATTGATATTTATTTTTCCACATTTGCCAAATCGATGGCGAATATTGGCGCATTTGTTGCCGCAGATAAATACATTATTGATTATTTAAAATACAATTTACGTTCCCAAATGTTTGCCAAAGCGTTGCCAATGATTCAAACAATTGGTTCGTTGAAACGTTTGGAATTGTTGCGTCAATCGTCTGAAATTAAAGATAAATTGTGGGTAAATGTAAACGCTTTACAAAACGGACTTAAAGAAAAAGGCTTTAATATTGGCGACACCAATACGTGTATTACGCCCGTATATTTAGAAGGTTCTATTCCTGAAGCAATGATTATGGTAAATGACTTAAGAGAAAACTACGGTATTTTCTTGTCTATTGTGGTTTATCCTGTAATTCCAAAAGGGATTATTTTATTGCGAATGATTCCAACGGCTTCACACACATTGGCCGATATCGATGAAACACTCACGGCTTTTGATGCTATTCGCGATAAATTAGTTAGCGGAACATATGCTAAAATTGCGGAACAAACTATTCAAGATGCTTAATTAAGATAAATTTTAATATATAAAAATCCATTCGTTTTGAATGGATTTTTTTTTTATAAATCTTTTCGAAATGTTTTTCTTCGGCAATGAATTACAGGATTGAAGTTTTTCCATAATAAATGAATGGCAATATTATCCGCTAATTCGGGTGTTCGGATGCAAGTTTCGATTCCTCTTTCTGTAAAAGTGGTGTGATATTCTTTAAATAAAATAGCCGTTACGCCTTTGTTTTGATAATCAGGATGCACGCCAATTAGGTAAAAAACAACGTCTTTGCTGTTTTTTCGTGCGTTTAATAAATGCAGGAACCCAAAAGGAAAAAGTTTGCCATTGGCTTTTTGCAAAGATTTCGAAAAACTGGGCATTACAATAGCAAAAGCTACCAGATTTCCATTTGCATCTTCAACATATTTGATGTATTCTGGATTAATAAAGCTGATGTATTTTTGCTTAAAATAATTTTTTTGAACCTCCGAAATTGCCACAAATGAGGCTAATTCAGCATAAGAAGAATTGAATAAATCAAACATTTTATCCACATAAGGCATTACATCTTTCGTCTTTTTGAAGTTGACTGGGCGAAGTTGATAACGTCTTTTGATGAGTTCTTGGGCTTTGTCAAAAAACTCCAATTTTACATTTTTAAAAGGAA
Source organism: uncultured Bacteroidota bacterium (assembly GCA_903839195.1). GTDB lineage: Bacteria > Bacteroidota > Bacteroidia > Flavobacteriales > Flavobacteriaceae > Flavobacterium. The sequence continues at coordinate 4,349 of CAIMBK010000015.1, forward strand.
ATTTGTTTTCCAAATATTCTTTTTCAGTTGCAAATCCCAATTGTTCAAAATGGGTCGCATAATAAGGAAAGTTATACCAAGTAATCATTGTGCCAATTTCTTCAAATCCCTCGGTCAGGACGCCCACTTTGTCTAAATTTGAAAATCCCATTGGGCCTTCAACATAATTTAAATTGTTTTTTTTTCCGAGTTCATAAACTTTTTCGAGTAATAATTTGGTTACTTCGATATCGTCAATGGCGTCAAACCATCCAAAACGAACTTTGCTTTTTTGTTGCTTATTGACTTCATCCCAATTAATAATCGCGGCTATTCGACCTACAATTTGATTGTTTTTGTAGGCCAAATAAAAATGGGCTTCGGCACTTTCGAACGCAGGATTTTTGGTCTTGTCGAACGTTTCAAGTTCATCGGCAATAATGGGCGGAACCCAATAGGAATTGTCTTTATATAATGAAAAAGGAAATTTGACAAAATCCTTAAATTCTTTTTTTGTAGTTATATTTTGAATCGTAATCATACTATTTTTTGGTATCAGCGCCAATTGTATCTTTTCGTTTTTTTGGTTTTTCTTGGGTTTTATCTTTTGATTTTCCTTTTTTATCCTTTTTTTCTTTGGCCTTTTTCTCTTTTGGAATTCGAAGTAAAACTTCGTTGTAATTGGCATCAAAACGCCATGAAATACCAAATCCACCGAAAATAAGCGATGGGGTATTTTTATAATTTGTACCGATTGAAGCGTCAATTTGAATGTTGTCTTTCATTAAAAAAGCCGCACCAACTCGGAAAATCCCATCGGCATAAAAATCACTTTTAATTCCTTTATTTTCAACAAAACCAGTCCATCTTGGATTGAATCCTCTTGTTAAAGTTGCAACATAACCATAAGAAGGATAATCCGACATGATTTTGTCGGCAAAAATATTGGTTACAAATACAAATTTACCAAACTGATTTTGGGTAATTAGAATGGCTTTCGGACTAATTTTCGGATCCGTTTCGAAGGAAAAAGTGTTGGCCGAAAGATTAATATTGGCACCAGCAAAAATCCCAATTGCTGGAATAAACGCTCTATAACTGAATTTATGATTGGCTTTCCAGCTTAATAAATTTGGTTTTTTTACATAATTCTTGTTTGGGTCATAAATCAAATATTTTGCGCCAATAAGTGTTTGTTTTAAATCGCTTCGAACTTTGCTTTCAAGATCAGACTCATACGAATCGGTTTGATATTGAATGTTAAACACAAATTCCAATTGTTCCAAAAAAGCGCCATATCGAATAGTTAGGTCAGAATTTACCCCGATAGTTTTGTAGTCAAGAAGCGAGTGTTTTTCTTTAATTCCGGTAAATCCCATTTCGGCTTGAATCACCGTCTGTCCGACAGAAAATGCCGACATTGATTCGCCAGGACGATTGGAATTTATTTGATCTGTATATTGGGCAAACGTATTTGAGAAAATCAATAAAAGAAAAAGTTGTAGCGCGGTTTTGAAGGAATTCATATTGGTCTATAAATTAAAATGTCTTTCAAAAGTAGTATATTTTATCATTTATTTATGAATGAAAATTCAATTTTCTTTCTAAATTCGCTAATGATTTATTAATTTTGCTAAAAATATTTCAGATATGCAAACGGCTTCTCTTCAAGGATTATTAGAAACGCTTTTTTTTATATATGCCTTTTATTATATTTTCAAGTTCTTGGCACGACTTTTCTTGCCCGTATTGGTAAAGAAAGCATTTGAGAAAGCGGGTCGAAATTTCCAACAGCAACACCAAAATAATCAAAACCATTCGACCAACGGAAACGAGAATTATGCCAATCCAA
>CAIMBK010000016.1 GCA_903839195.1 uncultured Bacteroidota bacterium
ATCGGCCGCATAAGTATCGTAATATTTATCAAAACTAGGAGTATACGAATAATTCACACTAGGACGCAAGACGTGGCGAATCGATTTTACTTTGCCTTTCCCACTTAAATTAAAAGTTCCATATATAGTAGTTCCAATTCCCGAACTAAACGAATACGTTCGAAAAGCATCAAAACCGGAAACATCGGTGTCAATTACTTTGTTGCTAGCATAATCAAAACTCTTTCGAATAGTTTTTAAATACCAAACTTCTTGATAATTGACATTGGTAGAAACACTAAAATATTTAAAAATTTTAAAATTCGTACTTAATGGAATTAAATGTTGAAAACCAACTTTCGCATTTTTAAACATTTCAGGTTTAAAAAATAACGAGTCGGTGGTTTGAATTCGATTTTCTCCTTGAACGGTATATTGCAAATTGATGTTTTGGAAAAAACCTTTTTTGGTGCCATTTTTTGTTTCAAATGGAAAAATTCTATCAACGTTTGCTTGAAAAGTCGGCAACGTCATATTTATTTGTTGTGTTTGTGTGTTTTGAGAATGGGTCGCTGTCAACGAAAGATTGACTTGTGGAATGGAGTTAAATGTTTTTGAATAGGAAATAGAGGAGCTTAAAGTATTATTTAACCTCGAACTCATATTAACTTGATTAATAGATTGTTTAAAATATTTACTACTTCCTAAATTCACAGATGCCGAAAAGCGCGAATTTGGATTCGATTTTTGATCTTTTGAATGCGACCACTGAATATTATAAATGTTTGTTTTGGCATAATCGGGGTAGCCGCGTTCGCTCTCAATTAAATTTTCAAATCGAATATTTACGTTTCCACGAAATTTATAGCGCTTGGCATAACTAGATTCCATTCGCAAAGCATAACTTCCATTGGTATAATAATCGCCCAAAAGTGCCAAATCATAATTATCACTCAAAGCAAAATAATAACCCCCGTTTTGCAACGAATAGCCTCGCGAACGAGTATCATTGAAAGTGGGCATTATAATTCCCGATTGACTGGTTTCAGACATTGGAAAAAAGGCAAAAGGAAGCCCAATTGGCGTTGGAACATCGGCAATAACCATATTGGTAAGTCCGACAACTGCTTTTTTTCCGGGTACAAATTTTACTCTTCTGGTTTGAAAATAATACTCCGGATTATCCACATCTTTTGAGGTGGTAAAACGCGCGCCTTTCATAAAATAAATCGAATCATTTTCCTTTTTAGTCATGGTTGCCTTAATTCTAAAATCGTTTTGCTCGGTTCTAGAATTCCAAACTAAGGCTTTTTTGGTTTTAAAATTAAAACGAATGGAATCAGGCTCGATCACATTTGCACCTTGCTTAAAAACAGGTGACTGGGTATATTTTCCTGTAGAATCCTTTAATCTACCAGCGTAAACTTCATCTTTTCCATAATCGAGAATGATAATTCCTGATTTTAATTCGATGTCTTTATAATATAATTCGGCTTTGTTATATAATGTAAGCTGCTTTTTTTTCTGATCCATTTTCTCATAATCAACAGCTTTTCGGTTGATTTTGGCTTCAATAATTTCTTTTTTTGGCTTAATACTATCTATTTTTATCGTGTCAGAAACTTTTGTCAAATCTTTTTCGCTAATTTCTGTTTGATCAACCTCAATTTTTATAGGGCTTCCCAGTGTTTTTGACTTTAATTCTTGCGAATAAGTGGAAGAAGATCCTATTGTTAGGAAAATTGATAATAAAACGATATTAAATAAGTTTGTATGCAAAGGTATAAATGCTATTTTTGTAAAAATATGGTTTAGTTTTTGAAGCGTCAAACTTACAGATTATTTTTTTTCAAAAGTAGACAAATCTAAAATTTATAACCTTACAGTTTTTATTTAAATTAACTATTATATATATGTATTTAAAAAATAGTATAAAAAGTATTCTTCTAACGCTAACGTTTGTAAGTTTTTTTACAGCATTTGGACAAAATAAAAATTTCAAAATAACACTAGACGCTGGCCATGGCGGAAAAGACTGGGGCGCAACATATAACGGACATGTTGAAAAAAATATCTCCTTAGCCGTAGTGCTTAAAGTGGGTAAGATTTTAGAAAACCAACCCAATATGGAAGTAAATTATACCCGAAAAACAGATGTTTTTATTGATTTAGTTGAGAGAGCTAATATTGCCAATAGGGTAGATGCTAATATTTTTGTTTCCATACATTGTAATGCAAATAAAAATACCGTTGCCGATGGAACCGAAACCTATGTAATGGGTATGACGAAAAACGCTTCGAGTTTGGCTGTCGCAAAAAATGAAAATGAAGTAATCACGATGGAGAAAGATTACAAACAAAAATACGAAGGTTACGATCCTAAGTCGCCTGAAACCATGATTGGACTTACATTGATGCAAGAAGAATTCATGGAAAATAGTATTTCATTGGCAAGTAAAATACAAGATGCTTTTTCGATTTTGGGTAAAAAAATTCGTGGTGGCGGAGTAAAACAAGCTCCTTATATGGTTTTGCATAAAGCGTATATGCCCCGTGTTTTGGTTGAAATGGGATTCATTTCAAATCCTGTTGAAGGCGCCGTTTTGGATTCGGAAGTCGGACAAGATGATATTGCTGAAGCTATTGCAAATGCAATTATAAGTTATAAAAAAGAATATTTTGGGAATGGAAATAACACTAATGAAACCGAAAGACCTTCTCAAAAAATTGTCGAAAAAACAATTGTAGAAACAGAAACAGTTATAGAAAAAGAAGTTAAAGAAACTCCAAAACAGCTTCCAAATAAAGAAAATAGTAAAGATTTAAAGAAAGTTACCAAAACGGATGTGAAAGCAGAACCTGTTAAAGAAAATGGTTCGGCAATCTTTAAAATTCAAATTGCAGCAAGTAGCAAAAAAATGGATTTAGAACCAGCTAATTTTAAAGGATTGAATAACATTTCCGTTTCAGGAACAGACATTTACAAATACATGTACGGCGAAACAACGAATTATGATGCCGCCAAAAAATTATTACAAGAAGCCAAAGCCAAAGGTTATGCTTCTGCTTTTATTATAGCCTTAAAAAATGGTAAAATAATTTCGGTTCAGGACGCCATAAAATAAGTTTCAGAATTTATCTAAATAAATTTAATCTAGTAAAAAGTATACTTTGAAAATCACTAAAGAAATTAAAACCGCCATACTCGTAATCGCCTCACTTTTATTATTTATTTGGGGATATAGTTATCTAAAAGGCCGCGATTTGTTGACCGAATATAAAATATTTTATATTCAATATGACAATGTTGAAGGACTAGCAATTTCTGCGCCCGTAACTATTAACGGACTTGTTGTAGGAAAAGTAAATAAAATAACTTTAAATAATACTACCGGAAAATTAGTTGTTGAGCTTCAAATCAAAACGGATTTTCCGATTTCAAAATCAAGTATTGTAAATATATACGAACCTGGTTTGATTGGAGGAAAACAAATTCAAATTGTCCCAAATTTATCTGATAAAAATTTAGCCGTAACAGGCGACAATCTTCAAGGAGGTGTCAAACAAGGATTAACCGATTTGGTTGCAGAAAAATTAACCCCATTGCAAGAAAAAGTCGAAAAAATGGTCGTAACCGCCGATGTTTTTGTAAAAAACTTAAATTCTGTCCTTGATCCAAAAACTAAAGAAAATCTACAAAATAGCATTTCAAACTTAAATGAAACTTTAATTGAATTGCATTCGGCTACCAAAAACGTGAACGAAGTGATCAATGACAATAAGTCAAAAATAAGCGGGGCAATTACCAATATCAATAAAGTTACAGGTGATTTTTCAAAAGTGTCTGACTCGATTTCAAAAGCTAACATTGGAAAAACAATTAAAAATTTAGAACAAACACTTTCAAAAGTCAATGGAATTTTAGTGGATGTTCAATCTGGAAAAGGATCTTTTGGTAAACTAATGAACGATGACGCACTTTATTCCAATTTGAATAAAACCTCTAAAGAAATAGAATTGCTATTACAAGATGTTCGTTTAAATCCAACTCGTTATGTAAATGTTTCCCTTTTTGGCAAAAAAAATAAGCCCTATGTTGCGCCAAAAATTGATTCTTTAAAAATTAAAACCAAATAGCATGGATGTTTTTAATTTAATTTTTGCAATCTTATTATCAGTCGGCGTTGGTTTTTTTACTCTAAATATTCGAAAAATAGTTAGAAATATTAACATTGGACAAGACATAAATCGATCTGATAATTCTAGTAAACGATGGGCAAATATGGCATTAATTGCCTTAGGTCAGTCAAAAATGATCAAACGTCCTGTGGCAGGAATTTTACATATTATTGTCTATTTAGGTTTTGTAATTATTAATATTGAAGTCATCGAAATCATAATTGACGGCTTGTTTGGAACCCACCGTGTTCTTTCTTTTATGAATGGTTTCTATGATTTTATAATTGGTTCCTTTGAAGTTTTAGCGCTTTTGGTTTTGGTTGCCGTTTTGATTTTTTTTGCCAGAAGAAATATCATAAAATTAAAACGATTCGTTCACTCGGATTTGAAAGGTTGGCCAAAAAGTGATGCGAATTATATATTATATTTTGAAATAGTTTTGATGTCGCTTTTTCTACTAATGAATGCGGCTGATTATCATTTGCAAATGGCAGGTTTTAGTCATTATAAACAAGCGGGCGCTTTTCCAATTTCTCAATTTTTAGATCCAATTTTCACTGGGATTTCTAATACTAATGTTGCTTTCATTGAAAGAACAGCTTGGTGGTTGCACATTACGGGGATTTTAATATTCTTAAATTATCTTTATTATTCCAAACATTTGCATATTCTATTGGCTTTCCCAAATACCTATTTCGCCGATTTAAATGCAAAAGGACAATTAAATAATTTGGAAGCGGTTACCAATGAAGTTAAACTCATGATGGATCCCGATGCCAATCCTTATGCCGTTTCGGATACGCCCGAAAATGCAATTCCTTCAAAATTTGGCGCGAGCGATGTTCAAGATTTAAATTGGGTTCAATTGATGAATGCCTATTCTTGCACAGAATGTGGCCGATGTACTTCGGCTTGTCCAGCAAATCAAACGGGAAAAAAATTATCTCCACGAAAAATAATGATGGACACCCGAGACCGATTGGAAGAAGTTGGAAAAAACATCGATAAAAATAAAGGGATTTTTATTCCAGACAATAAATCGTTGCTAAACGATTATATAACAACCGAAGAACTTTGGGCCTGTACAACTTGCAATGCTTGTGTAGAAGAATGTCCAATAAGCATAAGCCCACTTTCAATTATTATGGAAATGCGTCGCTTTTTAGTAATGGAGCAAAGTGCGGCACCAATGCCAATAAACGCAATGATGAGCAATATAGAAAACAACGGCGCGCCATGGCAATATAACCAACAAGACCGATTAAACTGGAAAAACGAACAATAAATTAATAAAAATGAAACTCGAAGATTTAGAAAAAAACTTAGTTGCAGCATCAGAAAATGGGGAATCTATAAGCCCAATTTTGCCAGAAGGCGTAAAAAATTATTTAATCGACATTGACGGAACCATTTGCGATGATATTCCAAATGAAGAACCTGAAAGAATGGCAACCGCTGCAATTTATCCTGATGCTTTGGTAACTTTGAACAAATGGTATGATGAAGGACATATTATTTTCTTTTTTACCTCTAGAACAGAAGATCATCGTGTGATTACAGAAGCTTGGCTAAAATTTCATGGATTTAAATATCACGGAATGGTAATGGGAAAACCAAGGGGAGGAAATTATCATTGGATTGATAATCACTTGGTGAAAGCCACGCGTTATAGAGGAAAATTCACTGATTTGGTTGATAAAGAAGTTACGATTCAAGTTTTTGATGACGAACATCACGAATAGTTTATTGCCAATTTGTTTTTGTTTTATATATAAATGAAATTACGGATTAACGAATAAAATACACCATGTCTGAAAATTTGATAGTTCCTACAATGGCCGAAATGCTCGCAGAAGGCAAACAACCTGAAGTTTTGTTTTGGGTTGGTTGCGCGGGTAGTTTTGATGATCGAGCCAAAAAAATTACAAAAGCTTTTGTTCGAATTTTGAATAATGCCAATGTATCCTTTGCGGTTTTAGGCCCCGAAGAAAGTTGTAGTGGCGATCCAGCCAAACGCGCTGGAAATGAATTTTTATTTCAGATGCAAGCGCTTATGAATATTGAGGTTTTGAAAGCATATGAAACCAAAAAAATAGTTACCGCTTGTCCCCATTGTTTTAATACATTAAAAAATGAATATCCTGAATTAGGAGGTCAATTTGAGGTGGTACATCATACCGAATACCTAAAATCATTGTTGGATGCGGGAAGATTATCAATAGAAGGCGGACAATTTAAAGGCAAAAAAATTACTTTTCACGACCCTTGTTATTTAGGACGCGCTAATTCTGTTTATGAAGCACCAAGAGATTTAATAGAAAAACTTGATGCCGAATTCGTAGAAATGAAGCGTTCTCGTGCCAATGGATTATGTTGTGGTGCGGGTGGCGCTCAAATGTTTAAAGATGCTGAACCTGGCAACAAAGAAATCAACATCGAACGAACCGAAGATGCATTGGAAACCAATTCAACTATAATTGCAACAGGTTGTCCATTTTGTAATACAATGTTAACAGACGGTATTAAAAACAAAGAAAAAGAAGGCGAAGTGAAAGTCATGGATATTGCCGAATTAATTGCTAACGCACAAGATTTGTAATTTATAAATCAAAACACCAACAAAAGCATGTATGTTCCCTTTGAAAATTTAACAGAAGAATCCAAAATTTGGATTTACCAATCCAATAGAAAGTTCTCTGATGAAGAAATAGCCGAAATTGACACTGAACTTAAAGCTTTTATTGAAAAATGGGCAGCACACGGAACGTCATTAGAAGCCTCTTACGAATTGAGATACAACCGATTTATAGTTTTGGCTGTTAATCAAGAAAATCAAATTGCTACAGGATGTTCTATTGATGCTTCGGTTCAATTTATTCAAAATTTAGAGAAAAAATTCGACGTGGATTTATTAGACAAAATGAATGTTACGTTCAAATTGGGTGAACATGTTGCGCATAAAACCCTTATCGAATTTAAGAAAATGGCCAAAGAAAAAGCGGTTTCAGAAAATACAATTGTATTTAATAATCTAATAAATACCGTTGGCGAATATCAAGATTTTTGGGAAGTTCCCGCAATGGATAGCTGGCACAGTCGTTTTTTTTAATAAGTACAAATGAAATTAAATCGCTTTCCTTTTTTTATAATCTGTCTTATTTGCTTTTTTGCGATAAGTTGTTCATTGACCAAAAAAACAAATTCCCGAAACCTTATTACTGGCGATTTTGAAAGGGATTTATATATAGACGAAAAACCATTCGTAAATCCGTTTTTTCAAGAATCAAAAGACGAAAAAAAATGGGTTGATAGCGTTTATGATAAATTAACTTTTGAAGAAAAAATCGGGCAACTATTTATGGTAGCGGCTTATTCTAATAAAGATTCCATTCACACAAATGCAATTGATAAACTAATCAAAGAAAATAAAATCGGAGGTTTAATCTTTTTTCAAGGCGGTCCCGTTCGACAGGCTAATTTGACAAATCATTACCAATCGATTTCGAAAACGCCTTTGTTTGTAGGGATTGACGCCGAATGGGGTTTGAGCATGCGTTTGGATTCTACTTATTTTTACCCATGGAATATGACTCTTGGAGCCATTCGCGATTCAAAATTAATTGAAAAAGTAGGTGTCAAAATGGGACAAGAAAGCAAACGAATGGGAATTCATTTCAATTTTGCGCCCGTTTTGGATATAAATACCAATCCAAAAAATCCAATTATTGGTTTTCGATCTTTTGGCGAAAATAAAGAAAACGTAACCAACAGCGCTTTGGCTTTAATAAAAGGTGTTCAAAGTCAAGGTGTATTTTCAACGGGGAAACATTTTCCGGGTCATGGCGATACTGAAACCGATTCGCATAGTAGTTTGCCAATGGTCAATTTTTCTGAAGAACGACTCAATCAGGTGGAATTTTATCCTTATCGAAAATTGTTTCATGAAGGTTTGGCCTCCGTAATGGTAGCACATTTGAGCGTTCCAAGTATTGAACCAAGACCTAATTATCCGTCTTCGATTTCCTATAATGTGGTTACTAATATTCTTCAAAAACGACTTGGATTTAATGGATTAATTTTCACAGACGCCCTAAATATGAAAGGTGCGAGCAATTATAAGAACTTAGACGGAACTAGTTTAAATCCAGGTGATATTGATTTAAATGCTTTTTTGGCAGGAAATGACATTTTATTATTTTCTGAAAATGTACCGATGGCTTCCGAAGCAATTTGTAGAGCGTATCAAAATGGTTTTTTCCCTGAAGAACGTTTGGAAATTTCAGTAAAGAAAATCCTAAAATTCAAATACTTTGCAGGTTTAAACCATTTAAAACCAATTAATACTACTAATTTAGTTAAAGAAATAAACCCAATTTCTAACAAAGCGTTGCAATATCAATTGTATGAAAATGCAATTACGGTTATTCAAAATAAGAATGAAATTCTTCCCATAAAAAATTTAGAAAATAATAAAATTGCTTATGTGAAATTAGGCGATGATGGAAACAATTCGTTCGTTTCAACCTTAAAAAAATATACGGAAGTTACCGAAGTTTCAGATGAAAATATTGATAGTTTGAACGTGAAACTGAAAGCATTTTCCACTGTAATTGTTGGTTTTCATAAAATGGACAAAGCATGGAAAAAGCATGATTTTAGCGAAAAAGAACTTCTTTGGCTTCAAGAAATTGCCAAAAACAATTCGGTTATTTTAGATGTTTTTGCCAAACCTTATTCCTTAATGCCAATAAAAGAATTTGATACTATTGAAGGAATAATTGTTTCCTATCAAAATGGAGATGTTTCTCAAGAAGTTTCGGCCGAATTAATTTTTGGAGCTATCGAAGCAAAAGGAAAATTACCCGTTTCAATTTCCGAATCATTTCCTGTGAATTTAGGTTTATCCACTGAAAAAACAAATCGTTTGGGTTTTACCGAACCTGAAAATGTTGGTATGAATTCCGAAATTTTATCAAAAATTGATGCGTTAGCATTGAAAGCCATCGATGGGAAAATGGCGCCAGGAATTCAGGTTTTGGTAGCCAGAAAAGGGAAAGTCATTTATCAAAAATCCTTCGGTTCGCCAACCTATGAAAGTCCAGAAAAAGTTTCTAATTCAACTCTTTTTGACGTCGCTTCGGTAACCAAAATTGTTTCGACGCTTCCCAATGTAATGCAACTTTATGATGCTAAAAAAGTTCATTTAGAAACCAAATTAGCCGAAATGCTTCCGATTTTTGAAAATACTGATAAAAAAGACATTTCATTTAAAGAACTTTTGTCGCATTATGCTGGTTTTCAAGCTTGGATTCCGTTTTATAAAGCGACATTAGCTAGTTCAAAAATACCTTTGCCAAAATATTACTCCAAAATTTTCAACGAAAATTACTCCAAACAAGTCACTGATAGTTTGTTTATGCGAAATGATTATCACGATACTATTATGAATCAAATTGTAAAAAGTAAACTTTCCCCAAAAAAAGAATACCGTTATAGTGATTTTACTTTTATTATTTTGAAAGATTATTTAGAAAAAATGACCAATCAAAAGTTGGATTATTTGAGTCAAAATAATTTCTATAATTCACTCGGAATGAATAATACAACTTACAATCCGCTTCAAAAATTTGACAAAAAAAATATTGCTCCAACCGAAATCGACACTTATTTTAGACACCAAACCATTCAAGGTTATGTTCATGATATGGAAGCCGCCATGGAAGGTGGTGTTGGCGGTCATGCAGGGATTTTTTCAAATACTATGGATTTGGCTAAAATAATGCAAATGTATTTGCAAAAAGGAACCTATGGGAATGTTCGCTATTTCTCAGAAAAAACATTTAATGACTTTAATACTTGTTATTTCTGTCCTGAAAATAACCGCCGTGGATTAGGATTTGATAAGCCCCAATTGGGAACTTCTGGACCAACATGTGGTTGTGTTCCAATGACAAGTTTCGGACATACCGGATTTACAGGCACAATGGTTTGGGCGGATCCAGAAAATGAAATTGTCTATATCTTTTTATCCAATAGAACGTATCCCGATGCCACAATCAATAAATTATCAAAAGAAAATATTCGGGAAGATATTCAAAAAGTGATTTACGAATCCCTGATTAAATAATTGCTTTTAAATAGTTAAAACATTACTTTTTAACGCTGAAAATTTTAAAATTTCACTAAATTCGTAGTTCTAAAAAACAAAAATGAAAATAGCAATTGTTTGTTATCCAACTTTCGGAGGAAGTGGCGTGGTTGCTACAGAATTAGGACTTGAATTGGCGCATCGTGGTCACGAAATCCATTTTATTACTTACAGCCAGCCGGTTCGTTTAGCGCTTTTGAATCCAAATGTTCATTATCATGAAGTGAACGTTCCTGAATACCCACTTTTTCATTATCAGCCTTATGAATTAGCACTTTCGAGTAAATTGGTAGATATGGTAAAACTCCATAAAATTGAGTTATTGCATGTTCATTATGCCATTCCACATGCTTATGCGGGTTATATGGCAAAGCAAATGCTTAAGGAAGAAGGAATTGATATTCCGATGGTTACTACGCTTCATGGCACCGATATTACTTTGGTTGGAAATCATCCGTTTTACAAACCCGCAGTTAGTTTCAGTATTAATAATTCCGATATTGTGACCTCGGTTTCGCAAAGTTTGAAAGAGGAAACCTATAAATTATTTAATAGTAAAAAAGAAATCCACGTTATCCCAAATTTTATCGAATTAGGAAAACATATTTCACATCCAAAAATAGCTCGAAATCGTTCTTTAATTGCCAATGAAAAAGAACGAATTGTAACTCATATTAGTAATTTTAGAGCGGTTAAAAGAATTCCAGATGTTATAAAAATATTTCATAAAATCCAAGAAAAAATCCCTGCCAAATTGCTACTTGTTGGCGATGGTCCGGAGAAGAAAAATGCGGAGTATTTATGTCAAAAACTTGGGATTCAGGATAAAGTTATCTTTTTTGGAAACAGCAATGAAATTGATAAGATTTTAAGTTTCTCTGATTTGTTCTTATTGCCATCTGAAACAGAAAGTTTTGGACTGGCGGCTTTGGAAGCAATGGCTTGGAGTGTTCCGGTAATATCAAGTAATTCGGGTGGTTTGCCCGAGGTTAATTTTGATGGCATTTCTGGTTTTTTAAGCGATGTTGGAGAAATTGATGAAATGGCCGAAAACGCCTTACGGATTTTGAAAGACGACGCGACTTTAAATAAATTCAAAGAAAACGCCCTGAAAATAGCGGAGAAATTTGATATTAAAAATATAGTTCCACTTTATGAAACGCTTTATTTACAAGCGATAAATTCATTAAAATGAAAAAAATAATTAGCCTATTTTCCATGATTTTGTTGCTTTCCTGTGTTAGTAATAAAAAAACTATTTCACCAAATTCATTGGTTGAAATATTGACCGAGCAAGAAAATGGGGGAGGGAATTTACATTTCTATGAACTAATTTCAGAACGCGCCGAAATGTCGATGCTTTTGAATGACCCGAATTTAAAGCGAAAAATAAAATCTGACGATATTATAAATTCTAATTTTGTGGTTTTAAGTCTTGGAAAAAAATACTCAACAGGCAATTCAATTTCAATTTCAGACGTTAAAGAAAATGATAAAAATATTGAAATCACGGTATTAGAAAAGGAAACTAAAACCACCAAAGATTCATTGACAAACCCCGTATATCCTTATACGGTAATAAAAGTAAATTCTAAGAAAACGATTGTTTTTAAATATTAAAATTTATACTTCAAAGCAAGTGCTAAATTTGAATTAAAATGATCGTTGTAATAATCATTTCCACCGATTTCAGGTCTAAAATCTAAGGAAATTAATAACGGAATTGAAAATCCATATTCAATACCAACATTTCCTGAAATAAAAAGAAAAGTGCCACTATTATTATTGGTTGAATTCCAGGTTACAATTCCAGCACCCGGACCCGCATACCAATTAAAACCTTCATCAATATTCCAAACCCATTGGTAGATTCCGGTAAGTTTAATAGCGTCAAAATCGGTTGAATTGCTCCAGCCTAAATTACCTTCAATCCGATTTAATTTTTCTAGTTTTCGTTGGTAACTAATTTCACTTCCAAAACCATCACCGCTTCCAAGTCGCAATCCAATTGCGTTTGTAGCAATTTCTTGTGCAGGTGCAAAACCAATAAATCCAATTGTCATTCCAAGAATAAAAAAGTAATTTTTCATAATAGTAGTTGTTAGTAATACAATAACGACTTTAAAAAAAAACTATTGTTCGAAAATATTAATTTCAAAAATAAATTATTAGTTAGCTACATAGTGGTCTAAAACTTCATTTTGACTGTCACTTCCTGAAGATGGGAATGGCAATGTTACGTTAAATTGTGAAAAATCTTGCAATTGATAATTTATATTGGTTTGTGTATAAACCATTCCAATATTTTTGGCATAATAATGTGTGGCAACTAAAACATCTTGTTGACTTAAGACGGTTAATGAAACCGGAATTGGAATATTTGGAACCGAAACTGTTGTTGTAATTTTAAGATTTAAAGTAGTTTTAACTTTTTTAATATCGTTATAAACCGTTCCGTCTGGCGCTGTGAAAGTTGGTAATGATTCTAGTGCTTTACTTGTAAGAACATAATTTATAGTAAGAGGATAGGATTGAATATCTTGATTAATAGTTCCCGAAATCGTACTTAAAACAGCATTTGGAACAGCAGATTCTTTAAAAATAACAAAATCACTCAACGGAAATGAAAGAGGCACATTTCCTCCAAAATCCATTCCAGTAGCACCGTTCAACATAAGTGAGCCATTATCCATTCGAATACCATTATTTCTAAGAGAATTTGAAAAGAAACCCATAGGTTGTGCTAATGATTTAATTTTTTTGTGGGTAATTGTACTAATTATTGTATCGCCAGAAACATAAATGGAATCACGGCCCGTTGTAAGAGTTGAATCGTATTTATAAACCCAATTGTTGCTATTGTTTAAAGGAAAATAACTAGTGCCATTTGAATTATCAGAACTATTATTATCTGAACTACAAGCTGATAATACAAGAACAATTATAAGTAAAGAAAATAATTTAGTTTTCATAGGAATTGGTTTTTACATTGAAATTATGTTTCAAATTTAATAGAAAATAATTAAAAACTGGAATAAATCTTATAAATTGTATCAAATATAATTTTGAGATTTAAATATCTTTGAGACTTAAATATTATATTTGTTAAAAACTATCGTTATGGCTGGAAATAGTATTGGAACCCTTTTTAAAGTAACCACTTTTGGAGAATCGCACGGTGAGGCATTGGGCGGAATTATTGATGGCTGTCCTCCGGGACTTGAAATTGATTTCGATGCCATTCAAAACGATATGAACCGAAGAAAACCGGGTCAATCGGTTATTGTTACTCAAAGAAAAGAAGCGGACGAAGTGCAGTTTTTATCCGGAATTTTTGAAGGAAAAACTACTGGAACCCCAATCGGATTTCTGATTCCAAATACCAATCAAAAGTCGGATGATTATTCCCATATAAAAAACAATTACCGACCAAGTCACGCCGATTTTGTTTATGAAAAAAAATACGGAATCCGAGATTATCGTGGGGGTGGAAGAAGTTCTGCTCGCGAAACCGCATCTCGAGTTGTGGCAGGAGCCATTGCAAAACAAATTTTGAGCGATGTAAAAATTAATGCTTATGTATCTTCTGTTGGTAAAATAAATATTGATAAGCCCTATCAAGAATTGGATTTTTCAAAAATTGAAAATTTTCTTGTTCGTTGTCCTGATGAGGAAACTGCGATAAAAATGGAACAACATATTTTAGAAATTCGAAAACAAGGGGATACCGTCGGAGGCGTTATTACTTGTGTGATTCAAAATGTTCCTATCGGACTTGGCGAACCAGTTTTTGATAAATTACATGCCGATTTAGGTAAAGCAATGCTTTCGATTAATGCGGTTAAGGGTTTTGAATTTGGCAGTGGTTTTTGTGGCGCCACAATGAAAGGTAGCGAACACAATGATTTGTATAATTCGGATGGGACTACGAAAACCAATTTATCAGGAGGAATTCAGGGTGGAATTTCAAACGGAATGGATATTTATTTCAGAGTGGCTTTCAAACCCGTTGCCACGATTATTCAAAAACAAGACACTCTCGATAATCAAGGAAATATTATTGAAATGCAAGGAAAAGGACGTCATGATCCTTGCGTAGTTCCTCGTGCGGTTCCTATTGTAGAAGCCATGGCTGCAATTGTTTTGGCCGATTTTTTCCTTATTAATAAAATGTATAAATAATATTTAACCGCTCAAAAATGACTAATCTCGAAATAAAGAAACCCAAATTAACTTCCAATCTAACATTTCAAATTCTAATTGCTATGGTTTTAGGCGCTATTTTGGGCGTTTTTATTCATAATAATTGGTCCGAAGAAAGCGCTAAAGAATTTAGCACTTATATTAAAATACTGGCAACAATATTTATTCGATTGGTTCAAATGATAATTTCTCCTTTGGTTTTTACCACTTTGGTTGTGGGAATAGCCAAATTAGGCGATATAAAATCGGTTGGAAGAATTGGAGGAAAAGCGATGGGTTGGTTTTTTACGGCATCGTTTATTTCCTTATTAATAGGATTGTTTTGGGTAAATGTTTTGCAACCCGGAGTTGGTTTGCATTTGTCCAATATCGATATTTCCACAGCTTCTGAAGTTACCGAAAAAACAACTAATTTTTCCGCTCAAAATTTTATAGAACACATTATTCCAAAGAGCATTTTCGAGGCTATGTCGGGAAATGAAATATTGCAAATTGTTGTTTTTTCTATTTTCTTTGGATTAGCCGCGGCTTCCATTGGCGATCATGCAAAACCAGTTGTAAATGCTTTAGACAAAACATCGCATATTATTTTGAAGATGGTGAATTATGTCATGAAATTTGCACCAATTGGCGTTTTCGGAGCTATTGCAAGTGTTTTTGCTATTCGTAATTTGAATGATTTAGTCGTAACTTATATCAAATTTTTCAGTTCGTTTTTAGTTGGAATTGCAAGTTTATGGTTGGTTTTGTTGGTAATAGGATTTTTGTTTTTGGGCAAACGAATGAAATTGTTACTAAAACACATTACCAGTCCAATAATTATTGCTTTCGGAACTACGAGCAGCGAAGCTGTTTTTCCTAAATTAACAGAAGAATTGGAACGTTTTGGGGTAAAAGACAAAATTGTTTCTTTTATGTTGCCGCTGGGTTATTCCTTCAATCTAGATGGTAGCATGATGTACATGACTTTTGCCAGTATTTTTATCGCGCAAGCCTATGGAGTTCCTTTAGAATTGGGTACGCAAATGATTATGCTTTTGGTTTTAATGCTTACTAGTAAAGGAATTGCGGGCGTTCCGAGAGCCAGTTTAGTTGTGGTAGCAGCGACTTGTGGCATGTTCAAAATCCCTATTGAAGGAATCGCATTAATACTTCCAATTGACCACTTTTGCGACATGTTTCGAAGCGCAACAAACGTATTAGGAAATGCCTTAGCGACTTCGGTAGTTGGAAAATGGGAAAAAGAAGATTGATATTAGATTTATTTTATATATTTACACCTTAAACTTTAAAAACTAATCACTTATGAAAAAACTTTTACTTTTTTTATTACTTGCATTAACAACTAATGCAATTAATGCGCAATCATCATGTGCAAATGCAGTTGTTCTTTCCGCAAATGGAAATTACACATCTCCAGCTATAACTGGAACATATGCTAATAATTGTTATACCAGTACAACAACAGGTGGGGGGGGTACACTATATGCAAATTGGTATTCATTTACTCCTACTGCAACTGGTGAAGTAACATTAACCTCTAATTTAACAACTAATTTAGCGCCATTAAGCATAGATACAAAAGTGTCTATTTTTACTGGAACTTGTAATGCGCTAGTATGTTATGATTATAATGATGATACTTCAGGTACTAATTACTTATCTACACTTTCCTTCCCAGTTGTAGCAAATACAACGTATTATATTGCATGGGATAATTATTGGGATGCAGCAGGTTTTAATTTTACGTTTACCTATACTGCAAATTCTTGCGTTAGACCTTATTATGTAAATGCCTTAACCAATTTAACTACAACTTCTGCTTCAGTCTCATGGGAAGCATCTGTAAGTAATCCTTCTCAATATAATATTGAATATGGCTTAACCGGATTTACTCAAGGTTCAGGTATGGTTGTTAATGCATCAGGATTAAGTTATGATTTTAATGGTTTAACCGCTTCTGCTATTTATGATTTTTATGTTAGAAGTAATTGTGGAGGAACTCAAAGTGCTTGGAATGGTCCTTTTAGTTTAATATTAGCAAAAAGTTGCCCATATAATGCTACTTTCGATACCAATGCTGATTTAGGTGGATGGACAACAGATGGAGATGGTACTTCTTATGGATTAGGAACAACAGCTGCAAATGCGCAAGGCGGATCAGGACAATATTGGATTTTTAATACTAATACTACAGCGGTTTCAAACAACTGGTTATTTACTCCGCCAGTGTTGTTGACCGCAGGTGAAACATTAACTACTAAATTTTGGGTTCGTTGTGCTACTTCAAGAAGTATGCGTTTAACAGTTGGAACTGATAATACTATTGCTGCTCAAACCACTCAAATTTGGGCAAATACAGCAATATTAAATTCTACCTATGCTCAAATTACGGCTCCAACTTTTGTAGCGCCTTCAACTGGTTTATATTATTTTGGCTTTAATGATATTTCAGCTGCTTCAGCAGTTGCGACTTTAAGATTAGATACAATAAACATGACTTCTGTTCTTGGAACAAACGAATTCCTAAACTCTAAATTCGCTATTTATCCAAATCCAGCTAATGATTTCATTACCCTTTCAAATACGGATAATATCATCGTAAAATCAATTTCAATGACTGATTTGAATGGAAGAGTTGTTAAACAAGTTTCTTATTCTGATGCTTCAAATATTCAAGTAAATGTTGCTGATCTTGCATCAGGAATGTATTTGATGAACATCACTTCTGACCAAGGAACTGCAACTAAAAAAGTAGTTAAAAACTAATCACTTTTTAGTATAAATATAAAACTCCTCAATTACTTGAGGAGTTTTTTTGTTATAGAAATTTGGATTGAATTTCAGGTGTTGGTATCATGCAAAGCTCCTTTTTTCCATACCAAACATAGCG
Source organism: uncultured Bacteroidota bacterium (assembly GCA_903839195.1). GTDB lineage: Bacteria > Bacteroidota > Bacteroidia > Flavobacteriales > Flavobacteriaceae > Flavobacterium. Next base: position 17,403 of record CAIMBK010000016.1, read on the forward strand.
GTTTTTGGCAACGTAATCATAAACCCAATTTCGAATTCCATTTGGGATTATTCTAAAAAGTGTTCCAAAATGAAAAAATCCACCCAAACTTTTTGCGATTTCTAATGCCGCTTCGGACTTATAATAATAGGCGATTCCAGGTTCATACAAAACAATACTATCAATATGTTTGGAATCCATTCCGATATGGTGAAGAATTTTTTTACCCAAATCAGATTGCAAGGCTACAAAACGAAACTCCTCTTTTTTATCATATTTAATCACAAACAAAACCGACGATTCGCATAAATTACAATGGCCGTCAAATAGAATAATTTTTTTATGTTTTGGCAATTCCATAGTTTATTTCTTTTTTGCTTCAACCAATTCTAACGCTTCCAAACTGACCTTAGAAGTAAAAACACCATAATTTACGGTAGCTTTATTTTTTTCAATAACATCTATGGTTCCAACCGCTTTTCCATCAAACATTCGAACGCGGTCGCCAATTTTTAATATTGGTTTTGGTTTTTCAATGACTAAATTGGTATTTAATTTTTTCTCTTTTTTGGCAACACGAATTTCTTCTACTTGAACAATCACTTCTTGAATTACTTCTTTTTTCTTTACTTGTTTTGCAGCTATTTCTTTGGCAGAAGCTTTTTTTCGTTTGGAATTTTCAACCTCTACAATTTTCAAAAATTCGCCAATCAATTCCTTTTTGTTTTTTGTATTGAAATATTTTTCGGCAATGTCTTCAATTTTCTGACCAATATAAATTATTTTTTGATTACTATCATAAAGTTCCTGATAGCTTTCTAATTTTTGCTTGATTTTAATATTGATTGTTTCCATTTTCATCCCTTCTTCCCGCGCTTTGGTTTCCTCAAATTTCAGGTTTTGCGAAGTTTTTTCCATTTTGGAGCGCTCTTTTTGCAACGTTGCAATGGTTTTATCAAAACGAACTTTACCAACTTCAATTTTCTTTTTGGCACGATTAATTAACCCAAAAGGGATTCCGTTTTTTTGAGCGACTTCAAATGTAAACGAACTTCCTGCTTGTCCTAAAACCAATTGATATAAGGGTTCCAACGTTTTTTCGTCAAAAAGCATATTCGCATTTGTGGCAAAAGGTAGTTCATTTGCCAAAATCTTTAAATTGGAATAATGTGTCGTAATAATTCCAAAAGCTTCCCGATGGTAAAATTCTTCAAGGAAAATTTCTGCCAAAGCACCTCCCAATTCAGGATCCGAACCAGTTCCGAATTCGTCAATGAGAAACATCGTTTTACTATTGCATTTTTTCAAAAAGTAATTCATGTTTTTTAAGCGATAACTATACGTACTCAAATGATTTTCAATCGATTGATTATCGCCAATATCGGTCAGAATTCGATCAAACAAAAAGGTTTCACTTCGTTCATGAACGGGAATTAACATCCCACTTTGAAGCATTAATTGAAGTAATCCAATCGTTTTTAAGGAAATTGTTTTTCCGCCTGCATTGGGTCCCGAAATAACAATTATTCGATTTTCCTGATTTAATTCAACCGTTTGCGGAAGCGTAACTTCATTAGTTTGTTTGTTATTTAAATATAAAATAGGGTGGAAGGCGTCCCGAAAATACAAACGTCGTTCTTCGGTAATAGTGGGTAAAATTCCATTTATTTTGACAGCATATTTCGCTTTGGCCGCAATCACATCGATGGAACTTAAAAAATCTTGGTACTGAATTAATAAAGGCAAAAAAGGACGAATGGAGTTGGTCAATTGTTTCAATATTCGTGTAATTTCTTCTTTTTCTTCGTATTCTAAATTGCTCAGTTCCCGCGAATATTTTAAAGTGGTTTCTGGTTCAATGTACGCAATACTTCCCGTTTTAGAACTACCTAAAATAGAACCTTTTACTTTCCGACGATACATGGCCAAAACTGCTAAAACCCTACGATTTTGAACAAAACTTTCTTTGATATCATCCAAATAACCCAAGCTATTGTATTGCGTTAATGCCATACCAAAACTTTGATTGACTTTTCCACGAACAACATTCATATCGCGTCGAATATTTAACAAATCAGGCGAAGCATTATCTTTAATTTCTCCATATTTATCGACAATATCATCCACCATAATACTAATGGATTTGGTCAATTCAACTTGAGAAGCTCTTTTATTTAAATGTGGATAATAGTCCTCAAATTTTTTAAAATAATGTAATAAAACATTTACCGTTTCGGAAAGTGTGGCAATTTTTCTAAAGCTTCCAACTTCCAGAAAACTGTCTTCAATGGCTAGAAATCTGATTTCGTGATGAATGGCATCAAAACCATGATTCGGAATGGCGTTATTGTTCTGAAAAGACGAAACATATTCGGAAGTTTCCATTAAGGCGTCCATCAACGTTTTTTTATCTTGAAAAGGAATAATTTCTAATGCTTTTTGCTTTCCAATTTCGGTATTACAAATGGCTGAAAGGGTTTCCAAAATGGTAGGAAATTGTAAATCTTGAAGGGTTTTTTCCGTAATCGTTATCATTGAACTAAATTATTAGTCAAAGTTACAAAGTTTCGAAATAGCAAAGTGATTATATTTGCATAAAAAATTACCAATGTTAACGTCATTTTTGAATTCTTCTTGGAAAACTATTTTGGACGAAGAGTTGCAAAAAACATATTTTAAAAATTTAATGGTTTCGGTAGCGGAAGAATATGATAATGCGGTTTGTTTTCCTCCAAAAGAACTTATTTATTCTGCTTTCAATCAATGTGATTTCGAAAATATAAAAGTCGTAATTATCGGGCAAGATCCTTATCACGGGGAAGGCGAGGCCAATGGTTTATGTTTTTCGGTTAATGATTCCGTAAAAATTCCACCTTCGTTGAGAAACATTTTCAGAGAAATAAATTCAGATTTTGATACTATTTTTACTCCAAATTCTGGAAATTTGGAACGTTGGGCGCAACAAGGGGTTTTGCTTTTAAATGCTACTTTAACAGTTAAAAAAGACCAGCCCAATAGTCACAAACATTTGGATTGGGATTTGTTTACCAATTCGGTCATCAAAAAAATCTCTGACGAAAAAACGGATGTAGTTTTTTTACTTTGGGGCAATTTTGCTCAGAAAAAAGGGTTGAAGATTGATCGAACCAAACATTTGGTTTTAGAATCCGGACACCCATCGCCGATGAGTGCTAATCAAGGAAAATGGTTCGGAAATAAGCATTTTAGCAAAACAAATGTTTATTTGAAATCGAAAGGAATTGAAGCCATTAATTGGTAATTAAATTTCGCTAATAGCTTTTCTAAATTCTATTTTTTTATCGGTAATTCCCAAATCAAACAATTGATTCTGAATTGTTTCAAATTGTGCTTCCGATAAATTGGATTGCGACCAAGTTGTCAATTGAAGCCATTCTTGAATATCTTCTATTTTTTGATAGTATTTGGCAGCCAAAACAGCGTCAATACTTGGAATTTTTTTAAATGTTGCTGTTTTAGAATTAATGATTTCTAATATTTTAGAGACAATTTTTGGATGTTTATTAAGTATTTCATCGCGAACCGCAATTACAAAACAAGGCCATGGCGTTGGACAATCACCAATTTTTCTAAAAACTCCTGAATCAACCAAAGGTTTTGTCATAAAACGTTCCCACATAAAATAATCGGCAGTTCCATTTGTTAACGCAGCAACCGCACCGTCAATAGTATTTACAATTTCAAAAGCCAAAGAATCACTTTTCCAGCCTTGATTATTGGCATTTACAAACGCCATTAATTGCGAACCCGAACCCAAACGTGAAATGGCTACTTTTTTATTTTCTAAATCGGACAACTCATAATAATTGGATATTGCTGCTACGTGAATACCCCAAATTAAAGAACTTTCTACATAAATTTGAACGATTTTTGAAGCATTTCCAGCAGCAATATCTTTGAGAATTCCTGCGGTTAAAATAACGGCAATATCGGTTTCTCCATTTCGTAGCATTTGACACAATTTTCCTGTTCCTTCAGGAATGTCGGTCCATTGTAGGTTGATTTCATTAGCATTAAAATCGCCATTTTCTATTGCTAAATGCCAAGGTAAATTGAAATGTTCTGGAACTCCTGCGATTTTTATTGTTGTCATTTAATATTTTAAATTTTGGAAATTTAAACTCGGATATTCGTATTTTCCATTTGCCACCATTTCCATATTACGCTATCTATATCTAAA
>CAIMBK010000017.1 GCA_903839195.1 uncultured Bacteroidota bacterium
ATACCTTCCAATTCAAAAAGCCATTACCAAAAAATCGCCTTTAATTGATTACAAAATTTTGTTAGCGATTTTGGTTATGTTATTGGGAATAGAATGGTTTGTAAGAAAATACAACGGAATGTTATAATTTTCTTTTGGATTCCATTATTATTTCTGATACTTCTTTTTCTTCAAAAGTGATGATGCTGCTTGGTATTGAGAAATGGTTTCGTTAATCAAATCTTGTCTTTGTGTTTGCAAAGGCTTTTCTTCATAATACAATTGAAAATCGGATTCAATTCCTGATTTTGGTTTCAATAGTAATTCAAATTGTTTGACTTGTTGTTTGGGTGAGAGTATCGTTAAAACATTGTCTTTTATATACCCTAAATCTTGATAGGTTGCAATAAAAGCTCTTGGTTTATAATTTGTTTTTAGAACATCTTGACCAAAAAACTTACTTTCATATTTAAAATTTAGAAGTCCAAAAAGTGTGGGCATCACGTCAATTTGTGAAACCAATTTGGTTACACGTTGGGGAGCAATAAAATCGGGTGCGAAAATCATTGCTGGAATTCTATATTTATCCATTGGAAGTTCGGTTTTTCCAGCACTTGATGCGCAATGGTCGGCTAAAATCACAAAGACAGTATTGGAATACCAGGATTGTTCTTGCGCTTTTTTGAAGAATTGTTTCAGAGCAAAATCGGTATATTTTACGCCGCCATCACGGGATTTTGCATCTCCTGGAATATCAATTTTATTATTCGGATAGGTAAATGGTCGGTGGTTGCTGACGGTCATAATATGATTGAAAAAGGGCTTTTTCGAATCGGCTTCTTTATTCATTACCGAAATCGCTTTATTGTACATGTCTTCATCGCAAACACCCCAAATGTTATCAAACGTAATTTCTTTGGGTTGAAACGTTTTTTTGTCGACAATGTCATAATTATTGCCAACAAAAAAATCTTGCATATTATCAAAATAGGCATCGCCACCATAAAGGTATTTTACCGAATATCCTTTTTGTTCGAAAATAGCTCCTGTTGAAAATTTGTTTTTATTGTCTTTTCGTTTCACAACGCTTTCTCCGGGAGTTGGCGGCAAACAAAGTGTTACAGCTTCCAATCCGCGAACGGTTCGGTTTCCAACGGCATATAAATTGGTAAACAACATACTTTTTGTGGACAAACTATCTAAGAAAGGGGTAAGGTTTTTTTCATTCCCATATATTTTTAAAAATTCGGCGCTATAGCTTTCGATGGTAATTAATACGACATTTTTATGTGTTTCGACGGCTGAATTTTCTATTTTACGCAACGTATTTTCGCCTGAAATGCCTTCAATTTGATTGCCTAATAAAGCAAAAGCTTCTTTTTCGGGAAGTGTTTTATAAAATTTGAAATAATCCAATTCGCTATTTACAAATGCCAAATAAAATTTGTACAAACCATTTGATTCCAATTCGTTTGCGAAAACATTTTGTGAATCTTCTTGTTTGGCTAAAAGCGGAATTGCGAACAAAGAAACCAAAACCAAAGCGATATAAATACCAATATTTTTTAGTTTTTCGGTAAATGTTGGTAAATTATCAAGAAACGGTTTTGATCTTTTTACAATCAGGAAAGTGACCAATCCAGCAAGAATTCCGACACCTGTAAATAATGGAATTACTGGGTACGATTGCATGATATTGCCAATCACTTCATTGGTGTAAACCAAATAATTAACGGCGATAAAGTTGTATTTAAGTCCAAATTCATTCCAAAAGAAATATTCGCTAATGCCATTTTGAATGATAACCAAAACGAAAATAAAAATCGTGATTGAGAATAATCCCAATCGAATGTTGGCTCGGTATTTTGGTAAAAAAAGTAATAATCCAAACAAGATTGTTTTTAAAGCAATAAAACCAATTCCTATTGAGGGCAAAGCGCCGCCGTATTCGTTGAGAATGGTATTAAAAAAAGTAACATAAATTAATAAGGAAACAAAAAATCCAAATAGTAAATAACCCCAAGGTTTCGTGTATTTTTCATTGGATAAAAAAGTGAGGTACAACCAAAGAAAAAAACTGGCAATTACAAACACAAAAAAATCGGAAGCCATTCCGAGGAAGAATATTTTCAACAAATCGACCCATTCAAAAGTGGCTTGAGTGATGGGGTGAAAAAATAAAACGGAACGAAGAATTAGACTTGTAACGATATAAAATAAAGTCAGATTATAAAATGGGGCGGTTTTTTTGAAAAATTGCATAAAAAATATTTTTACAAAAATAAGTATAAAGATTCAATTATTTCTTAACATTGACTTAATTGGGATTGTCTATTGTGAAGCGTTTATGCGCCGTACTTCATTTTACTTTCGAAATTTCGAGTAAATTAAACGAAGGAACTACGGCTACGCTCTATTTTTCCGAAAAAGATTAATCCTCGTTTCGTTGGCCCATCATCATTAAATAAGCTTTCAAGAATTCGTCAATTTCGCCATTCATAACGCCATCTACATTGCTGGTTTCATGACCCGTTCGAACATCTTTCACTAATTTGTAAGGATGCATAACATAATTTCGAATTTGCGAACCCCATTCAATTTTCTTTTTGTTGGCTTCAATTTCGTCTCGTAATGCTTGTTTTTTCTTGAGTTCGATTTCGTATAACTGCGATTTCAACAATTGCATGGCCTTTGTTTTATTGTCCAATTGCGAACGTGTTTCAGAATTTTCAATGATAATTCCTGTAGGATGGTGACGCAACCGAACAGCAGTTTCTACTTTGTTTACGTTTTGGCCACCCGCGCCACTCGAACGCATCGTTTCCCAAGAAATATCGGAAGGATTGATTTCAATTTCGATTGTATCATCCGCTAGCGGATAAACATAAACCGAGGCAAAAGAAGTATGACGTTTGGCATTACTATCAAAAGGGGAGATGCGCACCAACCGATGAACACCATTTTCGCCTTTCAAATAGCCAAAGGAATAATCGCCTTCAAACTCCAGCGTTACGGTTTTTATACCTGCGGCTTCGCCTTTTTGAAAGTTAAGTTCTTTGATTTTGTAGCCATATTTTTCGCCCCACATCATGTACATTCGCATGAGCATTTCAGCCCAATCGCAACTTTCTGTTCCACCGGCACCGGCAGTAATTTGAAGTACCGCACTCAAAGTATCGCCTTCATCCGAAAGCATGTTCTTGAATTCGATGGCTTCAATATGGGAATTGGCTTGATTAAAATGGTCGTCGAGTTCCTCGCTGGTTACTTCGCCTTCTTTATAAAAATCGTAGGCAAGTAGCAATTCATCTACCAAAACAATGGCTTTATTGTAGTCGTCAACCCATTTTTTCTTGGAACGAAGGTTTTTTACAAACAGTTCCGCTTCCTTAGCGTTGTTCCAAAAATCAGGCGCTAGGGTCTTTTCTTCTTCGTTGGTAATCTCTATTAATTTGGTATCAACGTCAAAGATACCTCCTCAACGCACCAAGGCGCTCTACAATACCTTTTATTTGTTCGGTAGTTGTCATAAATTATTATAATTTTACAAGCACAAAAATAAGCTATACTTTTGATATTATGGAAATAAATTTAGTCAGTGACACTGTTACAAAACCTACGCAAGAAATGGTACTCCAAATGTTTCAAGCCAAAGTAGGGGATGATGTGTATAAACAAGACCCAACCGTTATTGAATTGGAAGCCCGCGTTGCCGAATTTTTTGGCATGGAAGCTGCTTTGTTTTTTCCTTCCGGAACCATGGCGAATCAAACTGCAATTAAACTGCACACGCAACCCGGCGAGCAATTGATTGCCGACAAATGGGCGCATGTTTATAATTATGAAGGAGGAGGCGTTTCCTTTAATAGTGGCGTTTCCTGTTGTTTGTTAGACGGAAATCGGGGCATGATTACGGCCGAACAAGTGGCTGGTGCTATCAATAATCCAGAGTTTTATCATAGTCCGTTGACGAGTTTGGTTTGTGTTGAAAATACCACCAATAAAGGCGGTGGAGCTTGTTATGATTTTGAAGAATTCAAAAAAATTCGTCAAGTTTGTGATGCCAATAATTTGAAATTTCATTTGGATGGCGCTCGAATTTGGAATGCTTTGGTGGCCACCAATGACCATCCGAAGGACTACGGAAAAGTATTTGATACCATTTCGGTTTGTTTGTCAAAAGGGTTGGGGGCGCCGATAGGTTCTCTTTTATTATCCGATAAAGCAACCATTCATCGCGCTTTGCGAATCAGAAAAATATTGGGTGGCGGAATGCGTCAAGTGGGCTATTTAGCGGCAGCGGGATTGTATGCTTTAGACAATCATATCGAGCGTTTATCCGAAGACCACCGTCGGGCAAAAGAACTGGCCGTGGTGCTTCAAAAATTGTCTTGGGTTGCTGAAGTGGAACCTGTTGAAACTAATATTTTAATATTTTCTGTAAATACCGCTATTGATGAAAATCAATTAATCGATAAACTAAAACAAAGAAACATTGCAATTAGTTCTATGGGGCATGGAAAACTCCGAATAGTGACCCACTTGGATTACCGCGAAGTAATGCACAGCTATGTGTTAGAAACGTTGGAAAAATTGGAATTTTAAGGATATTTATTTAAAAAAGTGATTTTTTTATAATTTATATCAATCCGTTTTCCCTAAAATCAACAGCTAACGAATTCACGCAATACCGAACACCTGTTGGCGTTGGACCATCATCAAAAACGTGTCCAAGATGTCCGCCACAAGCACTACAAACAATCTCTGTGCGAATCATACCGTGGGTTTTATCTTTGATGTAAGTGACTTTCCCAGGAATAGCTTCGTCAAAGGAGGGCCAGCCACAATGTGCATCAAATTTTGAATCGCTTTCAAATAGTGGTTCGCCACATCCGCCACAACAATACACCCCGTTTTGATTGAAAAGATTGTATTTTCCAGAATGTGGAAATTCGGTTCCTTTTTGTCTAAGAATTTTAAAGCGTTCCAAACCCAATTGGGCTTTCCATTCTTCGTCGGTTTTTTCTATTGGGAAACTCATTTTTTTGCAGGTTTAAATTCAATGGAAACAGAGTTGGTACAAAAGCGTTGTCCGGTAGTTTCTCTCGGACCATCATCAAAAACATGCCCAAGATGTCCACCGCATTTGGCACAATTGACTTCAGTTCGCGTCATTCCCAACGAGGTATCTTTTACATAAGTTACAGCGCCTTTTATGGCTTTGTCAAAGGAAGGCCAGCCACAATGTGCATCAAATTTTGAATCGCTTTTAAATAGTGGTTCGCCACAACCGCCACAACAATACACCCCGTTTTGATTAAAAAGATTGTATTTTCCAGAATGTGAAAATTCGGTTCCTTTTTGTCTAAGAATTTTAAAGCGTTCCAATCCCAATTGGGCTTTCCATTCTTCATCGGTTTTTTCTATTGGGAAACTCATTTTTTTGCAGGTTTAAATTCAATGGAAACAGAGTTGGTACAAAAGCGTTGTCCGGTAGTTTCTGTGGGACCATCATCAAAAACATGCCCAAGATGACCACCGCATTTGGCACAATTGACTTCAGTTCGCGTCATTCCCAACGAGCTGTCTTTTACATAAGTTACAGCGCCTTTTATGGCTTTGTCAAAGGAAGGCCAGCCGCAATCGGATCGGAATTTAGCATTGGAACGAAACAATACATGGCCACAAGCCGCACAAACATAATCGCCTTTTTCGTAGGTATTTACATATTTTCCGGTAAACGGCATTTCGGTGCCTTTTTTTCGGAGAACATCATATTGTTCGGGCGTGAGTTGTTTCTTCCATTCGGCATCGGTTTTTACTATTTTTTCTGGAATAGTTTTCAATGAAACTTGCCCTTGAACGAAAACGGACATTAGGCAAAATATAAAATAAAATAGCTTATTTTTCATATGAATTATTTATTGAGTTAAAAATTGAATCGTACTTTTTACGACTTCCGAATCCCCTAAAATTTTTCGATGTCCCAATCGTTTGGTAATCAAAAGCTGACCGTTTTTTAGGTTTTTATGAATATGAATCCCAGCACTTACGGGAATTTCAAGGTCGTTTTCGTCGTGAATCACTAATACCGGAATTGTCACTTCTTGAGCCGCAAACGAGCCGTCAAAAGCGGTCATTTTTTTACCATATTTTTTTTCAAATCGGTTTTGCATTTGCTTACTAATACTAGGATGAAGCCCGATTTTTGAAACGAAGGAATCTACAATATCAGGCACTTTATCGCCGCTTCCAATAATCACTAATCGGTTAATATTTAAATGATTTTTTACCGCATTTAAAAGCGACATTCCTCCAAGCGAATGCCCAACAGCGCCTTCAAATGGACCGAATTTTCGCTCTAATTCTAAAATAGCTTCGATAAATTCAATCATAATGGTCGAATTTCCAGGAGATTTTCCATGGGCAGGAGCATCAAAACTAATTACGGAATAGCCAGCGATTAACAATTCGTCTGCAAATTTAACCAATTGTGTGCCACGACCAGACCATCCGTGAACGAGTAAAATCTTTTTTGGACTTTGACCGTATTCAAAAACCCTAATTTTTTTATTCAATTTTGGAAGGAACACCATACTTTTTTTGCTTTCGGTTTCCATGTGAAGTTCCCGTTTTGGGGTTTTGTGTTTGATGGGAGTAATAAATAATTTTACGGCAAAAGCAGTGGCTAATTTCGAAGAAATAAAAGCTAACAATTTTGCTGCAATGAGAATGGGTTTTGGAACTTTCAATTTTTTAGGGAATTAATGGCTATATTTTGACTGATTTATTTGTCTTGCAATTTATAACTTATTGTTATTTTATAAAATTATAAAAATCATAAATTAAACTTAAATAATAGTCTTCTTCAAAACACTTTTTTTATTTGGTGTAAAACAAACGGATTAAGATTTCAAACTTTTTCTACTTTTTGTCGAAAAAATAAATACATTAGCTTCTTAAAATTAAAAAATGGCAAATTTAGAAAAAGGAAGTTCGAAATTATTGAACGCTTGGGCATTTTATGATTGGGCAAATTCAGTATATAGTTTGGTAATTGCATCAGCAATTTTCCCTATTTTTTATGGCGCATTATTCAAAATCAAAGGAATAAAAGTGATTTCCGTTTTCGGAACCGAATTGCTTAGTACGTCATTAATTAGTTTTGTAACAGCCGCTGCGTTTCTTTGGGTGGCATTTTTCTCGCCCGTTTTGTCAGGAATTGCCGATTATATTGGCAACAAGAAATTGTTTATGAAATTCTTTTGCTATTTAGGAGCGCTTTCCTGCATTGGTTTGTATTGGTTTAGTTTGGAACACATCTACATAAGTTTGCTTTTTTACTTTTTCGGATTGGTTGGATTTTGGTCGAGTTTGGTTTTCTACAACTCCTATTTGCCTGATATTGCTTTTCCTGAACAACAGGATCAAATCAGTGCCAAAGGATTTTCAATGGGGTATTTCGGAAGCGTATTATTACTACTTGTAAATCTCGCAATGGTTATGAAACCCGAAATTTTCGGGATTTCTGGCGATAGTGGCGAAGCCAAAATGAAAGCCATGCGCTATTCTTTTGTAATGGTTGGTATTTGGTGGATTCTATTTAGTCAATATACGTATTACTATTTGCCAAAAGGAAATAAAGGTCATAATGTAACCCGAGCGGTTATTTTTAATGGTTTCCACGAACTTCAAAATGTGTGGCATTTATTGTCAGAAAACAAACCCTTAAAAAGATTTTTGACTAGTTTTTTTGTTTACGGAATGGCCGTTCAAACCGTTATGATTGTGGCAACTTATTTTGGCGAACAAGAAATCCAATGGGGTTCCGACGAAGCAAAAACTTCAGGTTTGATTGTTAGTATTTTATTAATTCAAATTGTAGCGATATTAGGCGCCGTATTAACTTCTAAAGCATCTCAAAAATTCGGAAATATTCCAACATTGATTTTTTTAAACAGTATTTGGGCCATTTTATGCGTTTTCGCCTATTTCATTACTCTACCATTTGAGTTTTACACAATTGCTGGATTTGTCGGATTAGTTATGGGCGGAATTCAATCGCTTTCTCGATCAACGTATTCGAAAATGTTGCCAAAAACAGAAGATACCGCTTCGTTTTTTAGTTTCTATGATGTAGCCGAAAAAATCGGAATCGTAATCGGAATGAGTCTTTACGGGATAATTAATCAAGTTACAGGAAGTCCCCGTTTTGCAATTGTCTTTTTAGGATTATTTTTTGTCTCAGGAATGCTTTTGTTGTTGAAAGTTCCAAAAAAAACATTGGTAATAGATTAAAAATATTCTACATTTGAAAAAAAATTACAAATTATCAAAAATGAAACACACAAAATTTAAAACCTTTGTATTTGCCGCTATTATTGCTTTAGGATTGTCAGCATGTACCACAACAGTTGAACCATTGGACCCATCAATTAATCTTAATTCTTTTTCAAATATTGTAGGAACGTATGCAATGACCGCGTTTAATACTTCTGTTCCAACCGATTTAAATAATGACGGAACTGCTTCAACCAATCAAATGACTGAAACTACTTGTTTTAATGGAAATACGTTAGCGATTTTCGCTAATAATACCTTCACAGCAACCGGAAAAGGATTAGAAATCAATATGACCGAAACAACTTCTACCATAGAATGTTATACTGATCCCGATATTACTGGAACATGGGCAATTGTTGGAAATGTTTTAACTTTAACTTATACGGATGGCGGATTTCCTTACACAGAAGCTTTTGTTTTTTCAGGTAATAATACGTTAACCTATACCGAAGAACAAGGGGAAGTTGTAGGAATGACTTCTGCAAATGAACCGGTTTACTTAACCTCAAAAATAGATATTGTTTATAAAAAATAAATTTTTATTATCCAATACAAAGAGCTGTCTTAGGATGGCTTTTTTTTTGAATGGCACAATGATTGCTTTATTTAAGGAACGTATTTAAAATCAGTCTGGGATACTATTTTATAGATAATTGAATACCCAAACCGCTGTTTTTAAATAACAAACCCAAATAAAATTATTATTTTTAAACTTTTAATGTCAAAATGACTTAATTATACTATGTCAAATCCAAAAATATTCACACTTGACAATTTGTCACTTCAAGACTTCGATTCGGATGCCGAATTAATTCCACTGTTAACTCCAGAGGATGAAGAAGAAATGAATAATGAAGAGTTACCTGATTCATTGCCAATATTACCACTCCGAAATATGGTGCTTTTTCCAGGAGTTGTTATTCCAATTACCGCGGGAAGAGATAAATCAATCAATTTAATTAATGATGCCAACGCTTTGGGAAAAGTAATTGGCGTTGTCGCACAAAAGAACGAAGAAGACGAAGATCCTTCAAAAGACGATATTCATTCCATTGGAACCGTGGCTAAAATTCTGCGGGTTCTCAAAATGCCTGACGGAAATATTACGGTAATTCTTCAAGGAAAAAAACGATTTGAATTGGTGAATGTAATTACGGAAACGCCTTATATCACTGCCAATATTAAAAACGTAAAAGAAACCCGACCTACTAAAAAAGATACTGAGTTTTTGGCAATTATTGAATCCATCAAAGAATTGGCTATTCAAATTATCAAAGAAAGTCCAAACATTCCAACAGAAGCTACTTTTGCCATAAAAAATATAGAAAGTCATTCGTTTCTAATCAATTTTGTTTCTTCAAACATGAATTTATCAGTTAAAGAAAAACAAGATTTGTTGTCTATTAATGATTTAAAAGCTAGAGCCTTAGAAACTTTACGTTTTATGAATATTGAGTTGCAGAAATTGGAATTAAAAAACGATATTCAATCCAAAGTTCGTTTTGATTTGGACCAACAACAACGTGAATATTTTTTGCAACAGCAAATGAAAACCATTCAGGAAGAATTGGGTGGTGCTTCTCAGGAAGAAGAAATGGACGATATGGAGCAACGTTCTCTTTTGAAAAAATGGGACGATAAAACCAAAAAACATTTCGAAAAAGAATTAGCAAAAATGCGAAGAATGAATCCGCAAGCGCCTGATTTTGGTATTCAAAGAAATTATTTAGAACTGTTTTTGGAACTTCCATGGAATGAATATTCAAAAGACAATTTTGATTTAAAACGCGCTCAGAAAATATTAGATAAAGATCATTTCGGATTGGAAGATGTAAAAAAAAGAATGATCGAACATCTTGCCGTAATCAAATTGCGGAACGATATGAAATCCCCAATTCTTTGTTTGACAGGCCCTCCAGGTGTTGGTAAAACATCCATCGGAAAATCGGTTGCCGAAGCATTAGGACGTGAATATGTTCGAATTTCATTAGGCGGTTTGCGCGATGAGGCAGAAATTCGTGGGCACAGAAAAACCTATATTGGCGCAATGCCGGGCCGAATTATTCAAAGTTTAAAAAAGGCAGGAACTTCAAATCCGGTTTTTGTTTTGGACGAAATAGATAAATTGTCAAGTAGCAATCAAGGCGATCCGTCTTCGGCCTTATTAGAGGTTTTAGACCCCGAACAAAACAATTCATTCTACGATAATTTCCTTGAAATGGGTTTTGACTTGTCGAAAGTGATGTTTATTGCGACTTCCAATAATATGTCCGCCATTCAACCGGCGTTGAAAGACCGTATGGAGATTATCAAAATGTCGGGTTATACGATTGAAGAAAAAGTAGAAATTGCTCGCCAACATTTGTTTCCAAAACAATTGGCCGCCCATGGCTTAACTTCCAAAGATTTAACTATTGGCAAACGACAATTGGAAAAAATTGTGGAAGGTTATACCCGCGAATCGGGAGTTCGTGGTCTTGAAGTAAAAATTGCACAAGTCATTCGAAATGCCGCCAAATCAGTTGCGATGGACGAAAAATACAACAAAAAAGTAACCGATGAAGATATTGTTTCTGTGCTTGGAGTTCCGAGATTAGAAAGAGATAAATATGAAAATAATGAGGTAGCAGGCGTGGTTACAGGTTTGGCATGGACCAGTGTTGGAGGCGATATCCTTTTTATTGAATCGTTAATTTCGAAAGGAAAAGGAACGATGTCCATTACTGGAAATTTGGGAACAGTCATGAAAGAATCGGCGACAATTGCGTTGGAATATATCAAATCGAATGCGGAATTATTGGGCGTTGACCCCGAAATTTTACCAAAATACAACATCCATTTGCACGTTCCAGAAGGTGCCACACCTAAAGATGGCCCAAGTGCTGGAATCGCAATGCTGACTTCTTTAGTTTCTTTGTATACCCAAAAAAGAGTAAAAAAGAATCTTGCAATGACGGGCGAAATTACCCTAAGAGGAAAAGTTTTACCTGTTGGCGGCATCAAAGAAAAAATATTGGCTGCCAAAAGAGCGAATATCAAAGAAATTATTCTTTGCCAAGACAACAAAAGCGATATTGACGAAATCAAACCCGAATATTTGGAAGGCCTTACTTTTCATTATGTAAAAGAAATGAGCGAAGTTTTGAAAATAGCCATAACCGACCAAAAAGTCAAGAATGCCAAAGCGTTATAGGTATTTCATTTTCTAATATTAAAGGCAAAAGATGTATTAATTTTACGATTAATGATACTTTTGCCTTTTACTTTTTATCTTTGGATTAAAAAATAATATCTTCGCAACTGCGTTATGATATGCAGAAAAGCAAATATGTTAAAAAAGACCCTCGTAATTTCAGTTTTATTCCTTTGTTCCCTTTCTTATAGTCAAGTAGGAGGACAATCGGTTTATCAATTTCTGAATTTAATAACTTCGCCACGTCAGGCAGCTTTGGGTGGAAAAATCATTACGATTTATGACGAAGACGTCAATCAAGCCAACTTTAATCCTGCTGTAATTAATTCGGAAATGAACAATCGTTTGGCTTTGAATTATGGAAGTTATTTTGGCGATGTTGCTTATGGAACCGCTTCTTATGCGTATTCGTATGACCGTCATATTCAAACTTTTCAGGCGGGTGTGAATTATATCAATTATGGAACTTTTGATGGACGTGACGAAAACGGAAATGCAACTTCTGATTTTACAGGAAATGAAGTAGCGCTTTCATTGGGATATGCCTATTCCATTCCGAAAACCAATTTACACATTGGAACAAGCGCCAAACTCATTTCGTCAAAACTCGAAAGCTATACTTCCTTTGGAGGTGCTTTGGATATTGGGGCTATTTATGTTGATCCAATTACCAAAACAAATTATGCTTTGGTGGCTCGAAACATGGGAACACAATTCACAACTTATTCGGGCATAAAAGAAAATCTGCCTTTTGAACTCTTGTTTGGAATTTCGAAACAACTCGAAAACGTGCCCATTCGTTGGCATTTGACATTTGAAAATTTGCAACAATGGCAAGTAGCTTTTTCCAATCCTGCGCGATCTGTGAATTCCATTGATGGCGGTTCAACGCCCGAAAAAGTGTCTTTCTTTAACAATGCGTTGCGTCATGTGGTTTTTGGAACTGAATTATTTCCAACTAAAGGATTTAATATTCGTTTGGGCTATAATTTCAGAAGAGGCGAGGAGTTGCGTGTGATGAATCAAAGAAATTTTTCTGGAATTTCACTCGGATTCGGTTTGAAAATCAATAAATTAAAATTCAATTATTCGTATTCAAGATATACTTTGGCAGCCAACACAAGTTTGTTTGGTTTAACCATCAATTTTCAAGAATAAGTTTCGTTTTTATAAATATATATTTTGGACAAAAAAATAACCATAGCCATTGACGGATTTTCTTCCACAGGAAAAAGCACCATTGCCAAACAATTGGCCAAAACGCTAGGTTATGTTTATGTTGATACGGGCGCAATGTATCGCGCAATTGCTTTTTTTGCGATGCAAAATAACATTATCTCAAAAGAGTTTTTCGACAAAGAAAGATTAATAGCTAGTTTGCCTTTAATTCATTTGGAATTCCATTTCAATCCAAATTTAGGTTTTGCCGAAATGTATTTGAACGGTACCAATATCGAAAAAGAAATCCGAACTATTGAAGTCTCTAACTTTGTAAGCAAAGTGGCCGAAATATCCCAAGTGCGCGCCAAATTAGTCGAAATTCAAAAAGAAATGGGCAAAAACAAAGCCATTGTAATGGACGGAAGAGACATTGGCACGGTTGTTTTTCCTGATGCCGAACTGAAGATTTTTATGAACGCAAGTGCGCAAACTCGGGCACAACGACGTTTTGATGAATTGCAACAAAAAGGCGACAACGTTTCTTTTGAAGAAGTACTTAAGAATGTAGAAGAACGCGATTATATTGACACACACCGCGCCGATTCGCCTTTAGTTAAAGCTGCAAATGCCATAGAAATTGATAATTCACATTTAAATAGGGAAGAGCAATTTCAAAAAGTGTTGGCTTTGGTGAATGCTGTACTTTAATTACTACTTTCTAGCAAATTCTCCTTCAAATTTTTGCGTATTTCAATACTATTAGTAGCTTTACATCCAACTAACCTACTAAATACAATCGAATATGAATATCAAAAACAAACTTACCTTAATGAGCTTCTTGCAATTTTTTGTTTGGGGCGCCTGGTTAATTACCGTTGGTAATTATTGGTTTGGAACCAAACAATGGAGCGGAGAACAATTTGGGGCTATATTTTCCACGCTAGGATTATCGTCCATAATTATGCCAGCCATCACGGGAATCATTGCCGATAAATGGATTAATGCCGAGAAACTGTATGGAGTACTTCATATTTTGGGTGGTTTGGCCTTGTTTTATATTCCTCAAGTAGAAGATCCAATTACGTTTTATTGGGTAATTTTTGGCGCTATGTTGTGTTATATGCCCACGATTTCATTATCCAATTCGGTGGCCTATACTATTTTGAAAAACAATAATTTTGATGTCGTAAAAGTGTTTCCACCCATTCGAGTTTGGGGAACTGTTGGTTTTATTGCAGCAATGTGGCTAACTAACTTGTCTGGAAATAAAGCTTCCGCTAATATGTTTTATATTTCGGCGGTTGCGGCAATTGTATTGGGAATTTATTCGTTTATGCTACCAAAATGTCCTCCACAAAAATTGATTTCTGATGATGCTTCGCTAACGCAAAAATTAGGTTTGGACGCTTTCAAATTATTTGGAACCTACAAAATGGCGTTGTTTTTTATTTTCTCGATGTTTTTGGGCGGAGCCTTACAATTGACCAATATGTATGGCGATGTATTTTTATCAGAATTTGGAAAAATGCCCGAATATGCTACTAGTATTGTCGTAACAAAATCGACCTTAATTATGTCGATTTCTCAAATTTCAGAAACCTTATTTATCTTGGCGATCCCGTTTTTCTTGAAACGTTTTGGGATCAAACAAGTAATGTTGATATCAATGCTGGCTTGGGTGTTGCGATTTGGTTTGTTTTCTTATGGAAACCCTGCCGACGGACTTTGGATGATTGTATTGTCTTGCGTGGTTTACGGAATGGCATTTGATTTCTTTAATATTTCTGGGTCATTATTTGTAGAAACCACCACCGATTCCAAAATGCGTTCCAGTGCGCAAGGCTTGTTTATGATGATGTCAAATGGTTTTGGTGCTTTTTTTGGCGGACTTGTAAGCGGCATTGTGATTGATAAATTCTTTACCCACGACGGTGTTCGCGATTGGCACAGCATTTGGCTTGCTTTTGCAGGATATGCTTTAGTAATTGGAATTGCTTTTGCGATATTCTTTAAACACAAACACAACCCCGAGGAAGTGGCCGATTTGAGTCATTAATCTATTTTATAAAACATAAAAAGCCCGATAATGATACTATTGGGCTTTTTTTTGGAACTAATTCAAGCTGTCAATCACGTTCCGAAACCGTTTACCACTTTTTTTCTGATAGCTGTTAGCTTTAAGCTAAACTTAGAATAACTCATAATTCATAAATTATTTACTTCGCTTATTTTTGCATATACATAAAAAAGTATTACTTTTGCCATCCCTTATAGTGAATAAGAGTTTCTATTAGGGATTATCAAATAAATCAAACAACTTCTGTTGTTTTCTTTCGCATTAAGAAACTCGAGAAAATACAGAATACAAATTTTTTATCAGCATGTCTGAACAATTAAAATCACAAGAGCAGTTTTTAGCAGAATTTAACTGGCACAACTTTGAAGAAGGTATTGATGCCGTTGACACAAAAAACTTGCAAGAATTTGAAGAATTAGTATCAAAAACTTTTATTGATACTGATCAAGAAGAAGTAGTAGAAGGGGTTGTAGTAAGAATTACAGACCGTGACGCTATTGTTGACATTAACGCAAAATCGGAAGGTGTTATTTCATTGAACGAATTCCGTTACAATCCAAACTTAAAAGTAGGTGACAAAGTAGAAGTATTAATTGACATCCGTGAGGATAAAACAGGTCAATTGGTATTGTCTCACAGAAAAGCACGTACGATTAAATCTTGGGATAGAGTTATTTCGGCAAACGAAACAGGAGAAATTGTTACAGGTTTTGTAAAATGCAGAACTAAAGGCGGTATGATTGTTGACGTTTTCGGAATCGAAGCTTTCTTACCAGGTTCACAAATTGATGTGAAACCAATTAGAGATTACGATGTATATGTAAACAAAATGATGGAATTCAAAGTGGTAAAAATTAACCACGAATTCAAAAACGTTGTTGTTTCTCACAAAGCGCTTATTGAAGCGGATATTGAAGTACAGAAAAAAGAAATCATCGGTCAATTGCAAAAAGGACAAGTATTAGAAGGTGTTGTTAAAAACATTACTTCTTATGGTGTCTTTATTGATTTAGGTGGTGTCGATGGATTAATTCACATTACTGACCTTTCTTGGAGCAGAATCAATCACCCAAGTGAAGTATTGGAATTAGACCAAAAATTAAACGTTGTTATTCTTGATTTCGATGACGAAAAAACAAGAATTCAATTAGGATTAAAACAATTAAACGCTCATCCATGGGACGCATTAAATGCTGACATTAAAGTGGGTGATAAAGTAAAAGGTAAAGTAGTTGTAATCGCTGATTACGGTGCATTTATCGAAGTTGCTGAAGGTGTTGAAGGTTTAATCCACGTGTCTGAAATGTCATGGTCTACGCACTTGCGTTCGGCTCAAGACTTCGTAAAAGTAGGAGATTCTGTAGAAGCAGTAATCTTAACTTTAGACCGAGATGACCGTAAAATGTCATTGGGTATCAAACAATTGACTCAAGATCCTTGGACAGATATCACAGCTAAATATCCAGTAGGTTCTAAACATGTTGGAATTGTTAGAAACTTTACAAACTTCGGAATTTTCGTAGAATTGGAAGAAGGAATTGACGGATTGATTTATATTTCAGATTTATCTTGGACTAAGAAAATCAAACATCCATCAGAATTTGTAAATGTTGGTGAAAAATTAGACGTAGTTGTATTAGAATTAGATGTTGAAGGACGTAAATTATCTTTAGGTCACAAACAAACTACTGCTAATCCTTGGGATCAATATGAAGATTCATTCGCAGTTGGAACCATCCACAGCGGTGAAATTTCTGAAATCGTTGACAAAGGAGCTACCGTAGAATTTGGCGAAGATGTTGTTGCTTTCATTCCTACACGTCACCTTGAAAAAGAAGACGGAAAGAAATTGAAAAAAGGCGAAACAGCTGATTTTAAAGTAATTGAATTCAATAAAGAATTCAAAAGAGTAGTAGCTTCACATACCGCTATTTTCCGTGAGGAAGAAGAGAAAAATGTGAAAGCAGTTGTTGAAAACACTTCGGCTTCTACAAATGCAGCCGCTTCTACTTTAGGAGACAACAATGATATTCTTGCTGATTTAAAAGCAAAAATGGAAAAGAAAGAGAAAAAATAATTGATTCTCTTTTTATACAAAAGCCTCGCAATTGCGAGGCTTTTTTTATGATTTGTTTTGAATGATAATCAATTCGTTGTGTTGTTCAACCCGCGGAATGGTTCGTGTTAGAAAATTATTGTTTTCAAAAAATTTAAGATAATTCCTATTTCTAATATTGTCCAAATCGTTATGAAGCATCGTGTTGAACAAAATAAAACCATTTGGTTGCATTAAAAAACCGATTCGATTCATAAAGAATTCTTCAAACAGAAAATTAGGCATCGCGCTATCTTGAAAAATATCAATGATAATTAAATCGTATTTTTCTTTGGTTTTTAATACAAATTCGAAAGCGTCATCAATTACAATTTCAAGATTTGGAACCTGATTTAATTTGAAATAATCATTCGCAATTTGAATAATATCAGCATCAATCTCAACACCCGTTATTTTTCCTTTACAACCTATTTCTTTCGAAAGCGTTTGAATCACGCTTCCTCCAGCCACACCAAGAATTAGAATGGTTTCCATTTCTTTGATGGTTTTATAACCGATTTCTTGTAAACCTATTCTTAAAATGCGTTGCAAACTCCCAAAAGAATAATTGGTGTTTTTTGAATCCAGGACCAATTGGCCGTTATTCCACGTCACTTCTAGGTTTTTACTTAAGCTAGATTTTTTCTGATAAATCGTAATCGGCATTAAGAAACTCAATACTTTTTTTAGCATTTGTTTTTTTACCAAAAATAATAGAATAATGTTACTTTTACACAAAATTAGTTGCTTTGAAAAAACAAATTTATAAATGGCTTTTTTTCCAACGAATGGGTTGGAAAATCTCGGGCAATATTGACGAAAATATCAATAAATGTGTTTTCATGGTGATTCCTCACACGAGTTGGCACGATTTCTTTGTTGGCGTTTTTATTCGTGGAATCATCGAATTAGAAATTAATTTTGTTGGTAAAAAAGAATTATTCCGATTTCCATTGGGAGGTTTTTTTAGGTATATGGGTGGCGCCGCGCTGGATCGATCAGGCGGTTTGAACAAAGTAGATGCTATTGCAAATGTGTTTAAACAAAAATCCGTATTCCGACTTGCCATTGCTCCCGAAGGCACTCGAAAAAAAGTAACCGAATTGAAAACGGGGTTTTATTATATTGCCTTAAAAGCAAATGTGCCCATCATTCCCGTTGCATTTGATTACAAAAAAAGAGTAGTCAAAATGGGAGATCCGTTTTATCCAACAGGAACTATTGAACAAGATTTACCTGTTATTTTAAAACATTTTATCGGTGTTGAAGGAAAAATTCCGCAGTATAGTTTTGTGGTAAAATAAGTAATAGTAAAATCTCAAGCATAAAAACCGTAATTTAGACTAATGAATTTAGAAGCAATTTTTAACGAATATAAAGAAAAAAGCATTCAAGGACGCTACATTACGCTAGATTCCATCGAACAATTAATACTTCAAAATTCAGAGGTTTCGTCCTCAGTCATAGGAAAATCGGTACTTGGAAAGTCCATTTATCAATTAAAAATGGGTTCAGGTCCGACTAAAATTTTAATGTGGTCGCAAATGCACGGAAATGAAAGCACGACTACCAAAGCCCTTTTTGATTTTATTAATTTTCTTACGGAATCTCCAATCGGAATTCAACTGCAAAAACAATTTTCGTTTTGTATGTTACCAATGCTCAATCCAGATGGAGCGGCACTTTATACTCGCGAAAACGCCAATTTGATCGATTTAAACCGAGATGCGCAAGACTTGTCGCAACCTGAAAGTAAAGTGCTTCGAAAAACTTTTGATGACTTTCAACCCGATTATTGCTATAATCTTCACGACCAGCGAACGATTTATGGTACCCAAGGTTTTTACCAACCCGCTTCGGTTTCTTTCCTAGCACCATCGTATAATACGGCTTGTGAAATCAATGAAGTTCGTTCCAAAGCTATTTCGGTAATTGTTGCGATGAACAACGTATTACAAAATTACATTCCCAATCAAGTGGGGCGTTTTGACGATTCGTTTAATATAAATTGTGTGGGCGATACGTTTCAAAATCTAAATGTTCCCACTATTTTAATTGAAGCGGGACATTTTCCAAATGACTACGAAAGGGAAATAACCCGAAAATTTGTTTTCATTGGAATGGTGGCTGGGTTTCAATTTTTAGAATCCACGGCTAATAATTTGAATAATATTGAAGAATATTTACAAATTCCACAAAATTGTGTTTGTTTTTACGACGTTGTTTATAAAAACGTCGCGATAAATTATGATAATAAGAATATTATTGCGAATATTGCAATTCAATACAAAGAAGAAGTAATTGATTCCAAATTTTCATTAACGGCCTATATTGAAGCCATTGGTAATTTGGAAGGTTATTTTGGTCACATTGAACACGATGCTAAAATGGATAATTATTCCGATCATTTGGATAATATTCCCCAAATAAGTCAAAAAGCTGATTTTTTTATAGGAAAAAGCCTAAAAATTGTTAATGGACTGATAAAAATGTAACATTTATAGCTTTTCTTTCAAAAAAAAGTGTTTATTTTGCGCTTTGTATTAATTTATTATTGTTTACCATTAATTTTATTACGTTATGAGCAAGTTTCGATTAGATGAAGTAGATCACCAGATTTTAGATATGTTGATTGACAATACCAGAGTTCCATTTACAGATATAGCCAAAAAGCTATTAATTTCTGCTGGAACAGTTCATGTTAGAGTCAAAAAAATGGAAGATGCCGGAATTATTAAAGGGTCTTCTTTGACACTTGATTATGAAAAATTAGGCTATTCTTTTATTGCCTATGTTGGTGTTTTTCTTAATAATACCTCACAAACCAAATTCGTTTTGGAGCGTGTAAATGAAATTCCATTTGTAACCGTAGCACACGTAACCACAGGAAAATTCAATATTTTTTGTAAAATTAGAGCAAAAGACACCAAACACGCAAAAGATGTAATCTTCATGATTGATGATATCGAAGGGGTTTACAGAACTGAAACGATGATTTCGCTTGACGAAAGTTTAAACGATAAAAAACGTTTGATGCACACTATTTTCAAAAACTTGTAAATCACTTTATAGTTTAAAATTATTTTGAACCTCAAGTGAAAACTTGAGGTTTTTTTTTAACATCTATTATTTTTAAAATGTACACACTTCCGATAATTGAGCGTTTTAACCAAAATGTACAATCCAAATATTTTGTTTACAACAGTGTTTTCATTACACTTCCTTTTGATGCTATAGATAACACAGGCGCGTTGTTGCCCTTGTTTTCAGAAGTATGCGAAAAAGGATTCAAAAAACAGGAAACACCCAAACAAATTGTCGATTTCTTTGCTACAAAATATTTAGATAACGCCACCGAACTGGAACGGATTAATCTGATGTTTCGTTTCATACAATATATCGAACGTCAAATTGTTTTGTTTGATGCGATTGAAGATGCTGCTTTTCCGGTTGTAAATAATTTGGAAGGTCGTGGTTCTTTGCGTGATATTAAAGAAAATGCCGATGCCAAAGAAAAGGTTGAAGAACTGAAAGTTTTTTTAGAAAACTTCAATGTTCGTGCTGTATTAACGGCACATCCGACGCAATTTTATCCTGGTGCCGTTTTAGGAATTATTACCGATTTGACCGATGCCATTCGGGAAGATGATTTGGTTCGAATAAAAGAATTGCTTTCTCAATTAGGGAAAACGCCTTTTATCAAAAATGAAAAACCAACTCCTTTTGACGAAGCGGTAAGTTTGATTTGGTACCTCGAAAACGTGTTTTATCAAACAACTGGCGAAATGATTTCGTATTTGCAAAACAATATTTTTGGAGGCGATGAAATTAAAAATCCAATCTTGAATTTGGGATTTTGGCCCGGAGGCGATCGCGATGGAAATCCATTTGTAACCAGTGAAATTACGCTAAAAGTAGCTGATAGATTGCGAACATCCATCTTAAAATGTTATTATGGTGAAATTAGAAAACTAAAAAGAAAATTAACTTTTTCCAATGTCGATAAAATAATTTCTGATTTAGAATCCAAAATTTATCGGTCGGTTTTTTATTCGCAAGGGGACATTTTTATTACTTTGGATGAGTTTAAAAATAGTCTACAAATTATCAAGGAAATCATCAAAAAGGAACATCATTCATTGTATATTGATGATATAAATACTTTAATAAATAAAGTAAATCTGTTTGGATTTCATTTTGCAACTTTAGACATTCGTCAAAATAGCAAAATTCATGATACGGTTTTTAGTCAAATCATTAAGAAAAATAATGAATTTGGAACTTATTATCAATTATCTGAAAAGGAACGTATTGAAATCGCCTCCAATATTACGACCAAAATCAACCAAAATGATTTTCAGGATGAAATAACAAAATCTACTTTGGATTCGATTTTTGCCATGAAAACCATTCAGGAAAATAATGGCGAATTTGGTTGCAACCGATATATTATAAGCAATTGTGAAAGCGTGATTAATATTATGGAAACCTTCGCGATGATTCGTATGTGTCTCGGAAAGGCTCCAAATGTTGATGTGGTACCTCTTTTTGAAGTCATAGACGATTTGCAAAATGCGCATAGTATTATGGAACAATTGTATCAAAATTCGAATTATCGAAATCATTTAAACAATCGAGGGAATCAACAAACCGTGATGCTTGGTTTTTCTGATGGTACAAAAGATGGTGGCTATTTGATGGCCAATTGGAGCATTTATAAAGCCAAAGAAACCATTACCGAAGTATCAAGAAAATATGGAATTAAAGTTATTTTCTTTGATGGGCGAGGGGGACCGCCAGCTCGTGGTGGTGGAAAAACCCATAAATTCTATGCGTCTTTGGGTTCAACAATTGAAAACCAGCAAATTCAGGTTACGATTCAAGGGCAAACTATTAGTTCCAATTTCGGAACTTTAGATTCCTGTCGTTATAATTTGGAGAATTTACTAACGGCTGGAATTACCAATCAAGTTTTTACCGAAAACGAAAAATTACTTTCCGATTCCGAGAAAAATATTCTTGATGAATTGGCTGAAGTTGGTTTTACAAAATATACCGATTTTAAAAATCATCCTAAATTTATTCCTTATTTGGAGCAAATGAGTACTTTGAATTATTATGCTAAAACCAATATTGGAAGTCGTCCATCAAAAAGAAATAAATCAGAAAGTTTAGATTTTGCCGATTTACGAGCCATTCCGTTTGTGGGTTCTTGGAGTCAATTGAAGCAAAATGTACCCGGTTTTTTTGGTGTTGGAACAGCTTTAAAACACTTTGAAAATACCAATCGATGGGATGAAATTGCGGATTTGTACCATTCGTCTTTATTTTTCAAAACCTTATTAGAAAATAGTATGATGGCGTTGGCCAAATCATTTTTTCCATTGACTGCTTATATGAAGGAAGATCCCGAATTTGGTGCCTTTTGGCAAATAATACATGCTGAATTTGTAGATGCCAAACGCTTGCTTTTGAAAATTGCTGGTCATCAGGAATTAATGGAAAATTACCCAGATGGAAAAGCATCGATTGCATTGCGCGAACAAATTGTTTTACCGTTATTGACCATTCAACAATATGCGTTATCTAAAATCCATGAGTTGAAGAAGGATAAAAATTTAGATGTAAATCAAATTAATACTTACGAAAAAATTGTCATGCGTTCGTTATTTGGAAACACAAATGCTAGTCGAAATTCTGCTTAAAATAGAGTTATGGAATTAAATCAATTGCCTTCGAATGAATATGGTACTTTTCACAAAGACTATATTCAAATTTTGGAAAATGTAGTCTTGCAGGAAGAATTAGAAATTTGTTTGCATCGTTTTATCAAATTTGTTCAAAACATTCCCATGGATAAATTTGATTACCGATATGATGAAGGCAAATGGACTATTAAAGAAATCATTCAACATTTGATTGATTCGGAGCGGGTTTTTAGTTATCGTGCTTTACGAATTTCTAGAAATGACATTACGCCTTTGCCTGGTTTTGACGAAATTAGTTTTGTTGAAAATACCAATGCGAATGACCGAAGTTTACAAAGTTTGTTGACCGAAATGGCCGTTGTCCGACAAGCCACATTATCTCTTTTTGCTAGTTTTTCGGAGGCGCAATTGGCACGAATGGGAACGGCATCAAACCATGCGATATCGGTGCGAGCGATTGGTTTTATTATTATTGGACATCAAGAACACCATCAAAAAATATTTACCGAACGGTATTTATAAGCATAAAAAAAGGAACTTAATAAGTTCCTTTTTTGTATTATTTAATCGATATCATCTTCATCATCGTCTTCGTCAATCACATCTTCTGCGTTTTCTACATCATCGTTTGTTTCATCATCCTCATTTTCATCTTCGTCTTCCTCATCATCCGAATCTAAATCAAGTCCTTTTATTGGTGTTATGGGTTCAATAACGGAATCCAAATCATCATCATCAAATTTTTCCAAACGACTGGCTAGTTTGGTGCTTACTTTTACAAGGTAAATAGTATCTTCGGTTCGAACTTCAACCGCTTCTACTAATTCATTTTGTGCGTTTCTAAAGCGAATGATATTGGAATCATCATAACCTTCTGGAAATTTTTCTACCAATAGGGTTAATATTGCATCTGTTAATTTGGCATAATCAACTATAACTCTTCTCATATTTTTTATAAATCTAATAAATAAGCAAAAATTAATGGCGCTACAATGGTAGCATCCGATTCGATGATGAACTTAGGTGTATTTATATCTAATTTTCCCCAAGTAATTTTTTCATTAGGTACCGCTCCAGAATAGGAACCGTAACTAGTTGTTGAATCCGATATTTGGCAAAAATAACTCCAAAACGGAACATCATGCATTTCCATATCTTGATACAACATTGGAACAACACAAATTGGAAAATCGCCAGCAATTCCGCCTCCAATTTGAAAAAAACCGATTCCTTTCGAACAATTTTTTGGGTACCAATCCGCTAAAAAAGTCATGTATTCAATACCCGATTTCATTGTTGATGCTTTTAATTCTCCTTTAATAACATAGGAGGCAAAAATATTTCCCATGGTACTATCTTCCCAACCTGGAACTACAATTGGCAAATTCTTTTCGGCAGCGGCATACATCCAACTGTCTTTTAAATCAATTTCATAATATTCTTCCAAAACGCCCGACAAAAGCATTTTATACATAAATTCATGCGGAAAATAGCGTTCCCCTTTATCATCGGCATCTTTCCAGATTTTGAAAATATGCTTTTGCAATCTTCGGAAGGCTTCGTGTTCAGGAATGCAAGTATCGGTTACTCTATTTAAACCTCTTTCCATCAAATCCCATTCTTCTTGTGGCGTCAAATCACGATAGTTTGGAACTCTTTCATAATGCGAATGCGCGACCAAATTCATAATATCTTCTTCCAAATTTGCTCCTGTGCATGAAATAATTTGAACCTTGTCTCTTCGAATCATTTCAGCAAAAATCTTTCCGATTTCGGCGGTACTCATTGCTCCAGCAAGCGTCACCATCATTTTGGCTCCGTTTTCAAGTTGTTGTTCGTAAGCTTTTGCGGCATCTACTACTGTGGCAGAATTGAAATGTAAATAGTATTTTTCGATAAATTGACTAATAGGTCCTTTACTCATTGGTTTGTTTTTTGCTTTCGAAATTTCAAGGTTCAAAAAAAAGATTTTTTATTGAAATTTCAAATGGTTTAATTGTTTTTTTTTAAATTATTTTTTTTCGTATCCAAGAATCTTTAAAACATCATCCGAAGTTTGTTGTTCCGAAAATATTTCGGTGGCCAAAATCCCGTTTTCATCTCTATCAATCAAAATATGTCGCGGTTGTGGAATCAAACAGTGATGCAATCCGCCATAACCTCCAATGGTTTCCTGATAAGCTCCCGTATTGAAAAAACCAATATAAAGCGGTTTTTCTTTGTTGTATTTAGGCAAATAAATCGCATTCATATTTTGTTCGGAATTGTAATAATCATCGCTATCACAAGTCATTCCACCCAGTAAAACTCTTTCATACGTTTCGTTCCAACGATTAACGGCCAACATCACAAATCGTTTGTTAATTGCCCATGTATCAGGAAGCGTGGTGATAAAAGATGAATCGATCATATTCCATTTCTCTCTATCATTTTGCTGTTTTTGGTACAAAACCTGATA
This sequence comes from uncultured Bacteroidota bacterium, assembly GCA_903839195.1. Classification (GTDB taxonomy): domain Bacteria; phylum Bacteroidota; class Bacteroidia; order Flavobacteriales; family Flavobacteriaceae; genus Flavobacterium. The sequence continues at coordinate 25,015 of CAIMBK010000017.1, forward strand.
AATTGCGCCACCACTTTCGCCAACCGTAAACGAACCAAACTCGGTAAAGATATTTGGAACCGCCACTTCGGCTTCTTCGCAAGCAATTTTGATTTGATTGATAATTTCGTCAATCATATATTGGTAATCGTATTCGAACGCCAATGAATTTTTAATTGGAAATCCACCACCAATATTCAAACTGTCAAGCGTTTGGCATTCTTTTTTCAAAGCCACATAAACCTTAATACATTTTACTAATTCGTTCCAATAATACGCATTATCGTTGATGCCCGTATTGATGAAAAAGTGCAACATTTTCAATTCCAGTTTCTTGTTGTCCTGAATTTGTTTTTTATAAAAAGGTACGATATTTCTATAACCAATTCCAAGTCGCGAGGTATAAAACTCAAATTTCGGTTCTTCTTCGGCTGCGATTCGGATGCCGATTTTGAATTTCCCTTTGATTTTAGCTTGAAGCAAATCCAATTCTTCAAAATTATCTATAATTGGAATTGTATTTTTATGGCCGTTATTGATAATTCGTGTAATGTTTTCGATGTATTGATCCCGTTTAAAACCATTACAAATCACATAAGTGCTTTTATTAATTTTTCCCGATTGCATCAAATTTTCTACAATATTAATGTCAAACGCCGACGACGTTTCGATATGGATATTGTTTTTGAATGCTTCGTTCATGACATACTCAAAATGGGAACTTTTGGTACAATAGCAAAAATAATACTTACCATCATATTTATTTTTTTCCATAGCACTTCTAAACCAGCCTTTGGCGCGGTTAATGTTGTTGGAAATTTGCGGTAAATAGGTGAATTTAAGCGGCGTACCATATTGTTCAACCAATTTCATCAAGTCGATGTTGTGGAATTGAAGGTTGTCTTTATTAAGAGAAAATTCTTCTTGCGGGAAATAATACGTTTGATTTATTAAATCGAAATATTTTGTATTCATTTGGTTATTAAGAATTTAGATTAAATTTAATTGAAATAATTAATTTAACTAATTTTCAAACCCTAATATTTGCGTAAATGATTTGTAATTTTTCTCGATAACTCAGTGAAGGTTGAAAAAGGTCAAAACCAAACAAACTTTTTAAACCCAGTAAATGTTTCCAAAAACCATTGCTTTCGATTTTAGATTCGAATTTTCTAGAAGAAAAATTGCTGTTATTTTTTTGTCTATTCATTTTGGCAAATGTAAAAAATAATATTTTTGAATTGCAATCCTTTTTATAAAAATAATTACGATTTATAATCGTCAAAAGCAAGTTTAATCAATTCATTATCAGTTTCTTGATTAATAATTGCTTTTCCGATTCCGTTGATTAAGGCAAATTGGATCGTCCCGAATTCATTTTTTTTGTCATGAATGAGTAAATTCAGGATCGGTTCGATGTCATTTTCGGTAAAAACGATTGGTTCATAAATCGCACCAATTGTCTTTTTTATTTCCAAATAATCGGTCTCAGAAAGTAGGTTTTTACTTTTAGCGATATGACTTTCTAGAATCATCCCAACAGCAATTGCTTCGCCGTGAAGTAAGGTTTTTTTGGTTTCGTTTTCTAAGAAATAACTTTCAATTGCATGACCCAATGTGTGTCCAAAATTCAATGCTTTTCGGAAACCTTTTTCGTTTGGGTCTTGCATTACGATGGTGTTTTTTATCACAATCGATTGGTAGATTAATTCCTCGAGGGCTTCAAAAGTCTTATCGCCCAAATCCAGAAACTGATTCCAATAGTTGCGATCAAAGATTAATCCGTGTTTTAGCATTTCGGCCAATCCGGAGCGCATTTCATTTTGCGGAAGCGTTTCTAGAAAACGAACATCGATAACTACCATTTTCGGGAAATTGAAAACCCCAATTTGGTTTTTGAGATTGCCCAAATCAATACCTGTTTTTCCGCCAACAGAGGCATCAACCATAGCGAGTAGGGAAGTGGGGATATTGATAAAATCGATGCCGCGCTTGAAGGTGGCTGCTACAAAACCACCAAGGTCTGTGACAACGCCACCGCCCAGATTCAGAATAACACTTTTTCTATCTGCGCCCAATTCGGTTAGAACGTTCCAAATTTCGGTGCAAGTTTCGATGTTTTTATTGATTTCTCCTGCTTCAAACTCGATGATTTCGATAGGTATTTCGGTTTCAATTTGAGACAAAAAAAGCGAAGAACATTCGTCGTTTGTGTTGGAATCCACTAGCAAAAAAAGCTTCGAATAGTGGTTTTCGATCAATAAAGCATTGAGCGCAACATAGCTGTTTTCGTTAAAAAAAATAGAATATCCGTTTGCTTGAATGGGTGCCATTAGTAGCGCTTTAATTTATTGGAGCAAAATAAGGTTTTTTTTGATTAATAATGCGTGTCGAATTAAAATATTATTAATCAAACTTGGTTTATATTTGTACTATAAATATTTAGCTACGAAATGAAAAAAATATTCAACAATACACAAGTTGCTTTTGCCTTAAAAAGTGATACCGAATTAGATCGAGCTTATTTTCTCTTTAAACTTATTGACAATCAACCGCTAGTACGCATAGGAACTGCCGTTACAAACTTTGCTATAAAGGCCCATTTGCCTGTGGAGGGGTTAATTCGCGCCACTGTTTTTGATCATTTTTGTGGGGGTGTCAATGAAGCCGATTGCCTTCCGGTGGTGGATAAAATGTTTACCAAAGGGGTTTCAAGCGTTTTGGATTATTCGGTTGAAGGCAAAGAAGACGAAATTAATTTTGATACTGCGTTGGCTATTACGCTAAAAATTATTGCTTTCGCCAAAGAAAAAGCCGCCATTCCGTTTTCGGTATTCAAACCAACGGGTTTTGGGCGGCTGGATTTATATGAAAAAATAGGTACCAAAACCCCACTTTCTAAATCCGAAGAAGCCGAATGGAGTCGGGTAGTAGCGCGTTTTGATGCCGTATGTAAAGCCGCCCACGAAAACGACATTGCCCTTTTGATTGATGGTGAAGAAAGCTGGATGCAAGACGCCGCAGATGATTTGGTGCTGGAAATGATGCGCAAATACAATAAAGAAAAAGCGATTGTTTTTAACACGTTACAAATGTACCGTTGGGACCGATTGGATTATCTAAAAAAAACACATCAATTGGCACAAGCCGAAGGATTTTATATCGGAATGAAATTAGTGCGTGGCGCTTATATGGAAAAAGAAATCCTCCGTGCCACCGAAATGGGTTATCCTTCGCCCATCTGCGAATCAAAAGAAGCGACAGATGCTAATTATGACGCGGCGGTTTTATACATGCTGGAACATTTGGAAAAAATGGCGGTTTTTGCTGGAACGCACAATGAAGAAAGTTCCTATTTGGTTATGGAACAAATGGAAAAAATGGGACTTGCCAAAAACGATTCCCGCATTTGGTTCGGGCAATTGTATGGAATGAGTGATAATATTAGTTATAATTTGGCCGAAAACGGTTATAATGTGGCTAAATATTTACCATTTGGCCCCGTTCGCGACGTGATGCCGTACTTGATTCGCCGTGCCGAAGAAAATACTTCCGTGGCGGGACAAACGAGTCGGGAGTTACTATTAATTAAAACAGAACGCGACCGACGAAAAGCGAATTAGTAAATTAATTTCGGGTAATGCTTTTTAAAACGGCTTTTTCAGGGTAATTAATCACTTGAAGCGTTATAAGCACTTCTTTCTTGGTTTTGCCTTCAATGACGTATAATTTTCCTTTTTCAAATGGAATATTACTTTGGTCAAAATCGACATCTCCATAAGTCAGTGTGTTTTTAATATCGGTGGTATCTACCCATTTTTCGGCAAGTTGTTGCGAAGCATGTTTTGAAAATTCGAAGGGTTTGTTTCTTAAATCATTCAAAACGCGGGCATTTGGAAAGTAATTGCATCGGGTGTCTTTTCCGCTCCAAACCATGGCTACAAAAAAACAACCCATTATTAATCCCACTAAATAATAGGAAAATCGTTGGTAAAATTTCATTCTTTTATTTTTGACAAAGGTAGCAGAAAATAAATTAAAATACGATTAAATTGATGTCGCTATTCGGAAGATTAAACCATTCGCCAATGGCATTATTGGTTAGTATTCCGTGATACAAATAGACCCCATTTCGTAGTCCTTTATTAAAACGAATCGCGCTTTCAATGCCACCATCATCGCCAATTTGAAGTAAAAAAGGCGTCAAAATATTACTAATAGAAAGTGATGCCGATTTGGAATACCTTGAAGGAATGTTGGGCACACAATAATGAATGACATTATTTTTGATGAAAATGGGTTTTTCGTGTGTTGTAACTTCAGAAGTTTCAAAACAACCGCCAGTGTCAATGCTAACATCTACAATAACAGCACCTTTTTTCATGTGTTCGACCATGGTTTCAGTAACGACAACCGGACTCCGGTCTTTTCCTCGCATGGCGCCAATAGCCACATCGCAACGTCTGAGAGCTTTTAATAAGGATTTGGGTTGTATGGTGGAAGTAAAAATACGTTGGTTTAACGTGTTTTGTAACCGTCTTAATTTAGTGATCGAATTGTCAAAAACTTTTACATTAGCACCCAAACCAATGGCGGTTTTGGCAGCAAATTCGCCCACAGTTCCAGCGCCTAAAATAACCACTTCTGTTGGTGCAACACCTGTAATATTGCCAAACAAAAGGCCTTTTCCAAATTGGTTGCTGCTCATGAATTCAGCCGCAATTAATATGGATGCGGTTCCTGCAATTTCGCTTAAACATTTCACTGCAGGATAAGAGCCATCTTCGTCTTTTATATATTCGAATGCCAAAGCTGTAATTTTCTTTTTGGCAAGTAATTCAAAATAATCTTTGGTTCTAGTTTTTAATTGAATGGCTGAAATTACGATGGTTTCAGGTTGAATGATTTCAATTTCAGCAACGGTTAAGGGTTCTACTTTTAGAAGCATTGGACAACCCATAACTTTTTTGGTGTCCAAGGTAATTTCGGCACCCGCATCGCTATATTCTTTATCGGAATAACTTGAACTCAATCCAGCGCCTGACTCAATCATCACACGATGACCGTGCGAAGTTAGCGAGTTGACGGCATCTGGAGTAAGACAAATACGACGTTCTTGATAGCTGGTTTCTTTTGGAATTCCAATAAAAAGTTTGCTTTCGTGTTTCGAAATTTCTAGTTTTTCTTCTTGTGGAAGCAGTTCTTGCTTTGTAAAAGGTGACATTCCCATAACGATCATAAATAAGTGTCGAATTTATAAAAAAAAGTTAACAAAAACTAAATCTTAAGACGAACAGCTAATTTAGAGATATAAGTGGGTGTGTGTGTATTTCAAATTAAACCATCATTAAACTGCGTTTCCCATCGGGAAGCAAGGTTAATTTAATTATGGAATGCGTGTTAGGAATTAAATTTGGTATTTTTTCGCTCCATTCGATGAAGCACCAATTTCCAGAATAGAGGTAATCTTCGACGCCAAAATCCAAAGCTTCGGTTTCGGTTTTTAATCTATAAAAATCAAAATGATAAACAATTTGATTATCAATGGTTTGGTACTCATTAACTATAGAAAAGGTTGGGCTACTTGTTGCGTCATTTACGCCCATATATTTACACAAAGCATTAATTAATGTCGTTTTTCCCATTCCCATTTCGCCTTCAAAAAGAATTACTTTTTGAGGTTGAAACGCTATTATTTTTTGAGCAACTTCGTGAATTTCGTCAAGTGAAAACGCAACTTCCATTTGGTTTATTTTGGGTTAAAGATTAAGAACGGAATAATCATTTCTTCTAATGAAATTCCCCCGTGTTGGTAAGTATTTTTGTAATAACCCACATAATGATTGTAATTATTGACATAGGCCAAAAATAAATCATTCTTTGCAAAAATATACGAACTACTCATATTTATAGCTGGTAATCCAATTTTTTTCGGGTCTTTTACGGCATAAACATCTTTGTCTTCGTAGCTTAAACTTCGGCCTGTTTTGTAGCGCAAATTCAAACTGGTATTTTTATCGCCGATTACTTTTGTTGGATTTTTTACATTTATGGTTCCGTGGTCGGTGGTCAAAACGAGCTTGAAACCCATTTGTTGCGCCTGTTGGATGATTTCTAATAAGGGTGAATTCTTGAACCAACTCAAGGTTAACGAACGATACGCTTTGTCATCGGACGCCAATTCTTTTACGACATCCATTTCGGTTTTGGCGTGCGAAAGCATATCAACAAAATTATAAACGATGGTCACCAAATCATTGTTTTTGTAGGATTTGAAATTTTCAACAAGTTTTTTACCTGCTGCAAAATTGGTAATCTTGAAATAATCCTGTTTGATATTGAGTCCCAATCGTTTTAAATGGGCGGTTAGGAATTCGGCTTCATATAAATTTTTTCCGCCTTCTTCGACATCGTTTTTCCAATATTGCGGAAATTGTTTTTCCATTTCCAAAGGTGTTAATCCTGAAAAAATAGCATTTCGAGCATATTGCGTTGCTGTGGGTAATAAGGCATAATAAGGTACTTCTTTTTCTAATTTGTAATGCACGTTGATGACGCTTTCAAAGGCCAACCATTGGTCGTATCGCAAATTATCGATTACGACAAAAAGAATGGGTTTGTCTTTTTTGGTAATTTCAGGAACCACAAGTTCTCTGAATAAATTGTGCGATTGAACCGGTTTATCGGCTTTTGGTGTAAACCAATCTTCATAATTGCGTTCAATGAATTTTCCGAACTGCGAATTGGCTTCTGTTTTTTGGGATTCCAATATTCCGGCCATTGCTTGATCGTTGATGTTTTCGAGTTCCATTTCCCAAAACAATAACTTTTTATACAATTCAATCCAATCTTCATAGGAACGAACATTGGCCATTTCCATAGAGATTTTACGAAATTCTTTCTGATAATCCAATGTTGTTTTCTCGGAAATAAGTCTCGAATGATCCAAATTCTTCTTCAAACTCAATAAAATCTGATTTGGATTTACGGGTTTTATCAAATAATCGGCAATTTTGGAACCAATCGCTTCTTCCATAATATATTCTTCCTCACTTTTGGTAATCATAATAATTGGCGTCGAAGATTTCTTTTCTTTCAGTACCGATAAGGTTTCAAGACCACTCATTCCGGGCATGTTTTCGTCCAGAAAAACAATGTCAAAATTACCTTCTTCAAAAATATCAATAGCATCGCGACCATTATTGCAAGTTGTAACTTGATAATTTTTCGATTCAAGAAATAGAATGTGTGGTTTTAATAAGTCAATTTCGTCATCCACCCAAAGAATTTTTATTTGATCCATATTTCGGTCTTTATTGTTTTGTCAAGAATAATTTCAATCCACGAAATTAACACAATTGGAACGTTTTGTTCTTAATATTATTGTAATTTATTTCACCTAATTTCCATTTGAATGGAAAAAGCCATTGGTATCAAAAAAATGAATAAATTTGCTTTCAATTCAAAAATATAAATTATCCTGTTTATGAAAAATTTTAAAAATTATATGTTTTTTGCTTCTATTTTGCTTTTAGTTGCAAGTTGTACAAAGAAAGAAGTGGCTTTTTCGGATCCATTGGTAACCAATCGAGACACGACGCTTAATCCAGGTGATAATTTCTTTTATTATGCTAATGGCGGATGGTTCAAAAGAAATCCAATTCCTTCAACAGAAAAAAGTAATGGAATTTTCAGAACAATTGGCGATACAATTAATAGTCAAATCAAACAAATTTGCGAAAAATCGGCTGCCGATAAAGACGTGGCGCCAGGTAGTAACAAACAAAAAATCGGCGATTTTTATGCTTCCGGAATGGACACAATTGCCATTGAAAAAGCTGGAATTACGCCATTAAACGCTGAATTAAAAACGATTGAAACCATAAAAGATGTTCCTTCTTTAATGACCTCAATTGCCCATTTGCACACCGTTGGCGCTGGTCCAGCCTTTAGTTTCTATTTGTCACAAGACGATAAAATCAGTACAAAATATGCTTTGTTTTTCAGTCAAGGTGGATTGGCACTTGGTCAGCGAGATTATTATTTTAATACCGACAAAGAAACCGTTGCTATTAGAAATGAATATGTAAAACATTTGCAATCGATGGTGAAATTAATGGGTAAAAGTGATGAAGAAGCCACAAAATCGGCTACGGTTATTATGAATATTGAAACGGATTTGGCGAAAGCATCTCGAAAATTAGAAGCCCTTCGCGATCCAATAAAAAACTACAATAAAATGTCGGTTTCTGATTTTAATAAACTGACACCAAATATTTCTTGGACGGCTGTTTTGGCAACTCTTGGCGCTCATAAAGCCGACAGCGTGATTGTGGGACAACCTGAATTTTATCAAGCGTTAAATAATTTGGTTAAAAAATATTCCATAAATGATTGGAAAAATTATTTGAAATGGGATTTAGTGAATTCGTACGCTTCTTATTTGAATAGCGCTATTGAGCAACAAAATTTCAATTTTTATTCTACCGTTTTAAACGGCGTTTCCAAACAAAAACCTAGATGGAAAAGGGTAGTGGCGCAAACGGATGGTTCTTTGGGTGAATTAATTGGACAGGTTTATGTGGCCGAATATTTGCCGAAAGGTTCCAAAGAAAAATTACTTGAAATTGGAAATAACATTCGCGAAGTTTATGCTTTACATATTCAAAAATTAGATTGGATGAGTGATGCGACCAAACAAAAAGCGTTACATAAATTGAATAAAATCGTAATGAAAGTGGGTTATCCCGACAAGTGGAAAGATATGAGTCAGTTGAAAATTGACCGAAATTCCTATTGTTCTAATGTCATGAAAGCCAATGCTTGTGACTATAATTTCATGATTTCGAAATACGGAAAAGCAGTTGATAGAAGCGAATGGAGCATGAATCCGCAAACATATAATGCGTATTACAATCCAAGTAATAACGAAATTGTGGTTCCGGCTTGTAATATTTTAGTGCCTGGATTTGAAGGAAGAATGCCCGACGATGCGATTTTGTATGGCATTATTGGAGGTTCCACTTTTGGACATGAAATCACTCACGGATTTGATGATCAAGGAAGTCAGTATGACGAAAACGGAAATTTGAACAATTGGTGGACCCCCGAAGATTTGAAGAAATTTCAGGCAAAAACAAAATTAATAGTTTCGCAATTTAATAAATACACCATTTTAGACAACAAACACATTAATGGCGATGCTACTCAAGGCGAAAATATTGCCGATTTAGGCGGAGTTGTCATGGGATTTGAAGCCTTCAAAAAATCGGAACAATATAAAACGAAACAAAAAATCAGCAATCTAACGCCCGAACAACGCTATTTTCTAGCTTACGGATACGCTTGGATGGTAAATATTAAAGACGAAGCTTTGGCCAGTCAAATCATGACCGACGTTCATGCGCCAGCGCAATTTAGAATCAACGGGCCTTTGAGTAATAGTTTAGATTTTTACAAAGCATTTAATATCAAGAAAACCGATAAAATGTTTCAACCAGAAGCACTTCGGGTTGTAATTTGGTAGAAGATTTATTTTTTTAAAACGACAAACCACTTCAATATTGAGGTGGTTTGTTGTTTTAGGAGGGTTTTAGTTTTGTGTCATGTTGTCAGATTATATCCATTAATTGACGTATATACTGACAATGTTATTTTATTTAAAGTAATGGCACAAAGATTGACTTAAGCAAAATGAGTTTTTAAATAAATTAAAATTTAAATATAATAAAAATGGGTAAAATAATTGGAATTGATTTAGGTACAACCAACTCTTGTGTTTCTGTAATGGAAGGTAATGAAGCAGTTGTAATCCCTAATGCAGAAGGAAAAAGAACAACACCATCTGTAATTGCTTTCGTAGAAGGCGGTGAAATCAAAGTGGGTGATCCTGCAAAAAGACAAGCAGTAACCAATCCAACAAAAACAGTTGCATCTATAAAACGTTTCATGGGTCACACCTTTGCAGAAACAAAAGATGAAGCAAAAAGAGTTCCTTATTCAGTAGTAAAAGGAGACAACAACACACCGCGCGTTGATATTGACGGTCGTTTATATACTGCACAAGAATTGTCAGCAATGACACTTCAAAAAATGAAAAAAACAGCCGAAGATTATTTGGGTCAAACAGTAACCGAAGCGGTTATTACTGTTCCAGCTTATTTTAATGATGCACAACGTCAAGCTACGAAAGAAGCTGGAGAAATTGCAGGTCTTAAAGTAATGCGTATCATCAATGAGCCAACAGCAGCTGCTTTAGCTTATGGATTGGATAAAAAAGGAATTGATCAAAAAATTGCTGTTTACGATTTAGGTGGAGGTACATTTGATATCTCTGTCTTAGAATTAGGAGATGGCGTTTTTGAAGTATTGTCAACAAACGGAGATACTCACTTAGGAGGAGATGATTTTGATCAAACTATTATTGACTGGTTAGCCGACGAATTTAAAGCGGAAGAAGGAATTGATTTGCGTTTGGATCCAATGTCATTACAACGTATAAAAGAAGCTGCCGAAAAAGCAAAAATTGAATTGTCTTCTTCAGCAGAAACAGAAATTAATTTGCCATACGTTACCGCAACCGCTTCAGGACCAAAACACTTGGTAAAAAAATTAACTAGAGCTAAATTCGAACAATTAGCCGATTCATTGATCAAACGTTCAATGGAACCTGTTGCTAAAGCTTTGAAAGACGCTGGATTAACAACTTCAGATATCGACGAAGTAATTCTTGTTGGAGGTTCAACTCGTATGCCTAGAATTGCTGATGAAGTAGAGAAATTCTTTGGAAAAAAAGCATCAAAAGGAGTTAATCCTGACGAAGTAGTGGCTATTGGAGCAGCTATTCAAGGTGGAGTTCTTTCTGGAGATGTAAAAGATGTATTGTTATTAGACGTTACGCCTTTATCATTAGGAATTGAAACAATGGGTGGTGTTTTGACCAAATTAATTGAATCAAATACAACTATTCCAACCAAAAAATCGCAAGTTTTTTCAACTGCAGCCGATTCGCAACCAAGTGTTGAAATCCATGTTTTGCAAGGAGAAAGATCCATGGCGGTTGATAATAAAACAATTGGTCGTTTCCACTTAGATGGAATTCCGCCAGCACCAAGAGGTGTTCCACAAATTGAAGTAACTTTTGATATCGATGCCAATGGTATTATCAAAGTTTCTGCAACTGATAAAGGAACAGGGAAATCTCATGATATTCGTATCGAAGCTTCTTCTGGATTAACAGCAGAAGAAATCGAAAGAATGAAAAAAGATGCCGAATTGAATGCTGAAAGCGACAGACAAGCCAAAGAAAAAGCCGAAAAATTGAATGAAGCCGACGGAATGATTTTCCAAACAGAAAGTCAATTGAAAGAATTGGGTGATAAATTATCAGCTGATCATAAAACGGCTATTGAATATGCTTTAACTGAATTGAGAATGGCGCACCAATCACAAGATATTGCGGCGATTCAATCTGGATTAGACAATATCAACGCAGCATGGAAAACGGCAACCGAAGCGATGTATGCGCAAGGCGAACAAGGACAAGCTCAAGACGCACAACCACAAGGTGAAGCGCAAGGAGATAATGTTCAAGATGTTGATTATGAAGAAGTAAAATAGTCTTATTAGTGGTTTATTTATAAAAAATTAAATCATTTTTAGATATTTTATTTAAGAAAATTAGTTCCATAATACAGAACAATAAACAGAAACCGAGCTAGTGATAGCTCGGTTTTTTTTGTTTCGTAAATAAGTTATTAACAATTTTAAAAATAAATATTTGATAATTATTTAAGTAAAAAATTACGCGATGTGTTTTTAATTACTAATATTGATATGTATTTAACAATAATTTAATAATTGTTAAACTATAGTGGAGCCCAGAACCCACTTAAATAAACGGGGTGGAACCGAAAAGCCTTACGAGTAGGAGGAATTAACAATTTAATACTATGAAACAAATTTTTAGCACTATTCTTGATTTTCCACAAATGGTCAATCAAAAAGTTATGAATGCAAAACTAAATTCTGTTGTTGATGAATTCGATTCACAAAATGGAATTCGGTGTTATGTTAAAACAATTTATCAAGTTGCCTCATTACTTTTTCTACTTGGAATGGAGTACGGAATTTTCCGTGCTGCAATGGATTTCTTTAATGATCCCGCCAACTCAGGAATGGGCAAATTAGGAAGTGTTCTTACCTTGTTATTAATGGCTTATGCAGCTTTTCCAATTGCACATGTAATTCGTTCAAGAGGAGAAAGTCTTGGTGGAAAACATAGCGGAATGGTTGAATTTGTTTTCAAAGATTTTGTTACTACCAACATTAGAATTTTTGGAGAAGTTGGAGCAATCGTAGCCTTATTTGGGGCTTTTAATGCCACTCTTTCCTTTTTATTTAATGCTAGTTTATTCTCAGCGTCGAGTGATTCAATGGTTGGAATGATGTCTGGATTGTATTCTTTCCCATTACAAGCTGCTACTTCTGTTATTGCAGCGATTCCTTTCTTCGATTTAAGTTTAATAACTAACGCATTAAATACGTTTTCTAGTTTTAGCTTAGACGCTACTCAAAGTGCTGGTGGATGGAGTATCGAAAACTTAGGAATGGTTTGCAACTCATACATTAATGTAATGGTAGTATTGGCTGTTTTATATGTAAACCTTGCCATTTACAATTATTTATATTCTATTGCAGCTGCTTTGGTTAACTTTGTTCCTAGATTAGCTATTCCGGTAGCAATGAGAACAAAAAGTGAATAAGCACAAATAATAAAGATTTAAAAAACCGAGCTCAAAAGGCTCGGTTTTTTTTATTTCGTTTAAATACTAAAAACAGTACCGCAACATGAGGAAAAGTAATTGCTGCCAAGAAGGAGAAAAATATAGCATTAAATAGTTTAACATCTCGAAACAAATAATACAAAATAACAATTCCAATCAGTGAAACTATCCAATATATAAAGGCATTTTGGATATAAACAACAAAATTTTTCCAGTTAAAACTTCCATTTAAATAAGAAATCTGATTTATTATAGATGGAATACTGTGCCATATTATAAAATAAATAGCAAATCCCCAAATCAAACTGGAAACTTTAAATATAATTGTAAAAACCAATAAATAGAATGTTTCCAAAAACCATTTGTTTTTGAATGTTTCATTTATTCGAACAAAGTAAATTCCTAGAATTACTAAAAAGAAACTCGTAATTAGTAATCCAACCGAAAAATAATTTTCAGAAATGGATATTGAGGCAATATTAAAAATCACGTTTTGAACCTCTTCAACGTGAAATATAAAGAGCAACAGTAATATAAATAACCCATAAGTAAATTCAAAGAGTTTGAAAACAACCCCGGTTTCAAGATTCTGCCATTGTTGTTCCCCAAAATGATAGCCGCTAACTAATATAAACAGCAAAAGTCCAAACCAGGGAATAATCCAAAACAAAATCCCCCCTAAACCAACGATTATTAAATAATAAAAAAGCAATTTTAAGTAGGATAATGGCTTATTATTTTTATTAATATAATTAATTAAGAGCAAATCATTTGCTCCGTGAATAATTCCGAAGGACAAAATCAATATAAATCCAAAAATTAGTTGAGTATTTTTAGAAAAACTTGAATCCAGCCATAATCCGAAAAAGCTTGCTACTATTGCGAAATTTGAATATTTCATAAGGTAATTTATAATTTTGTTTAAAAATAAGTAAAAAAAATTAACAAAAAATTTTTTTATTGTTTAACTTTTTTTAAATTTGGTTCAACAAAAAAATATTTTTTTAACCAAATTAACCAATTTTTTATGACAAATTTTATGTTTACCCCAAGTTTGATTGGAAAGTTATTACCAACTGATTATGTAGGTTTTACTTTCTTTGTTGGCTGTATGGCTATGATGGCTGCATCAGCTTTTTTCTTTTTATCATTAAATCAATTTGATAAAAAGTGGCGTACTTCTGTATTAGTTTCAGGTTTGATTACCTTTATTGCAGCAGTACATTATTTTTACATGAGAGATTACTGGGCTTCTTTCGGAGAATCGCCTACTTTCTTTCGTTATGTTGACTGGACATTAACTGTGCCGTTGATGTGTGTTGAATTTTACTTAATTTTAAAAGTTGCCGGTGCCAAACAATCACTAATGTGGAAAATGATTTTCCTATCAGTAGTAATGTTAGTTACAGGTTACTTGGGAGAAACTGTTTACCGTGACCAAGCTGCACTTTGGGGATTCATCTCAGGAGTAGCTTATTTTGTAATCGTTTATGAAATATGGTTTGGTAGTGCCTCAAAATTGGCTGCTGCAGCCGGAGGAAATGTTTTAGCAGCTCACAAAATTTTATGTTGGTTTGTATTAGTTGGATGGGCAATTTATCCTTTAGGATATATGCTAGGAACTGACGGATGGTACACTGAATTCGTAGGAAAAGGAAGTGTAGACGTTGTTTACAACATTGCTGATGCTATCAACAAAATTGGATTTGGATTAGTTGTTTACAACCTAGCTTTACAATCTCAAAAAGATTAATTAGGTTTTAAAAAAATCAAAACCGTCTTGCTTCAAAAACAAGACGGTTTTTTTTATTCATTTTTTTTAAAACTATTCTGATACCGATATCTCAAACAACTTATCCCAATTTTTTCCAGTAACGAAAATGGTTTTAGTTTTCGAATTATATGCAATTCCATTTAATACTTCTGCGGTTTTGTTTTTGACAAATTTTCGTAAATCAGCCAAATTTAGAATTCCTTCTA
>CAIMBK010000018.1 GCA_903839195.1 uncultured Bacteroidota bacterium
AACCTCTAAACCTTTATACCTCTGAACCTTCAAACCTAAATATAAACCTTTAAAACCAAATCACCATGGCAATTACAAATTTAAACAACACCCATTTAACAGCGGCACAGGTAACAGCCGCTACAACAGCCCTTACGGCACTAGAAACCGAGTTAGCGGTAGTAAACGTAAACCTATCGGCAGAAGAGCGCCAGCGATATGGGAGCATTAATGAGCAAAACAAACTAATGGTCAACAAAACCATGGATTACCACAACACCCAGCCCGCACTACAAACACCGCATGTGGACTGGGCAGAGTACGCCAAGGATTTCACCAGCCGCAACAACCTGGAAGGCATGATTGCCCGATTAGAAAGTTTGATTGTCCGCTTGAATAATGCCAAAATCTTGCACGATTATGACAATTACCAAGCTGCATTGGCAGATTATGCCTATGCCAACTTTATGGCAGGAACAGCAACGCCCGGCTATGAAACCAAAGTGAATGAGATGAAGCAGTTTTTTAGTAGAACAACCGCTCCAAAGACTGCTACAGAGGAGTAATTAAGTCCTCCGTTGCGGTTCCAAAGTCCTCCGTTGGGGTTCTGGAATGATAATTTGGGGTTCTTGACGCTAAAGTTGGGGTTATTTACCCTAAAATAGCATTCTTTAACCCCAAAAATGGCCTAACGAACCGCAAATTATCAGTATTGGACCGCAAAATACCATTATAGGACCGCAAAATACCATTTGCGAACCCCAACAGAGGAGTACAAGACCCCAACGGTGGGGTTTGGAACCCCAACAGATTGCAGCGTACCACGCAACAACAGGGTAGCCGAAAACTGGTGAGAGTAGGTAAAATAATACGACCACGCGAAGGGATTCGAGCGGTAGCGGGGAGCTGAGTAATTATATCGCAGAATCAAGAATCTAAAGCAATTTTAAGAATATGACAGACCCAACTTTATTTACAACAGCTATTGACAATGCTTCAAAAGTTGCTAATACACCTCTTTTCACGACGGTTATTGACAAATTAACTGGTTTCAGAATTAGTCTTTGGGCCGCGGAAGGAGAAGTGAGAAAACAATTAATACATGATGAATATCAAAAAGCAAAAGAAAGTGGAATTATTGGTATGCAGTATATTGAAAATTTAAGACACACAACTAATCTTATTGATACTGCTACTAAAAGTGCAAAATATATTGACCAAGAAAAACCAAATGACATAAAAATGGATAATGATTTTTTTTGGAATACAGTTGAACATGCAAAGACAATATCTAATGAAGAAATGCAAGAATTAGTTGCAAAAATTATTGCTGGTGAGTATAATCAACCAGGAACTTATTCTATGAGCACTCTTCAGACTTTAAAAATGCTTGGAAGAGAAGAACTCGAATTGTTTGAAATGATGTGCTCATTATGTATAAATACCGACCAAATACCAAAACAAATATTTGGATTTCCGGACAATATAAAACATTTGCTAAATTCTTTAAGAATTGATTTTGGTACATTACAAACACTACAGAGTTTGGGGCTTTTTTTACCTAATGATATGACAAGAAATATAGACAACCCAGAAAAAAAGAATTTTAAAATAAACTATCTAGATAAAAGAATTCTTTACAAACCGACACATGAATCCAATTTCAAAATTGCCTTACCTGCATTTTATAGTTTATCAAACACAGGAAAACAAATACTAAAAAATCTTAATCCAAAATTTAATGAAGATTACTTTAATTGGTTAAAGACAAATTACAAAGTGCCAAACTACGATTTAAATGAAGAATAACTCCCCCGCTCCGCAAAGTCTCCTGACTTTGAGGAAAAATAAGAAGAAAAACAGGATTTTAAATAAATGATATAAGCACAATGGTAAAAAACAAAACCCTAACCATCAAAGGAGCTCAAATAACGATAATCTCCAATAATAGCAATCAAGAATACATATCATTAACGGATATAGCGAGGAGTCAATTACAAGAAGTCGTAATTATTAAATGGCTTAGTTTGAAAAGCACCATTGAATATCTGGGTGAGTGGGAAGCTTTATACAATCCTGATTTTAATTATACCGAATTCGGTACAATTAAAAATGAAGCAGGGAGTAATAATTTTGTGTTGTCAGTAAAACAGTGGATAGCATCTACGGGAGCAATCGGATTAACGGCCACGGCTGGAAGATATGGAGGAACGTTTGGACACAAAGATATTGCTTTTCATTTTGGAATGTGGATTAGTCCAAAATTTCAATTGCTTTTAGTTAAAGAGTTTCAACGACTTAAAGATGATGAAAACAATAGGTTACAACTTACATGGAGCCTTCAACGTACCCTAGCAAAAGTTAACTATCGTATACATACCGATGCAATTAAGGAAAAATTAATCCCAAAAACGTTATCAAAAGAGAAAATAAATTTTATTTATGGCGATGAAGCCGACTTTCTTAATGTAGCGTTGTTTGGAATTACAGCCAAGCAATGGCGTGATGCAAATCCACAAGCAGAAGGAAATATAAGAGACGAAGCCACGATCGAACAATTGGTAGTGCTTTCAAATTTAGAGAGCATAAACGCCGTTTTTATTCATCAAAATCTATCACAATCCGAAAGACTGTTTCAACTCAATGCAGTTGCTATTACACAAATGAAATCCCTTTTAGGAAACCCAAACCTTAAAAAATTAAAATAACAAACACGATAAAACCCGTCTTCTCAAAGTCTCCTGACTTTGTAGGGCTTATTTTTATAAACCTTTAAAAAGGCTTTTACAGCAAAGTATAAAACTCAATAACTTTCTATTATCTTTGCTTTATGCTGTTTTCCCAAATTTTAGGACACGATTCCATCAAAAGTCATTTAACCAAAAGCGCCTCGTCGGGTCGAATTCCGCATGCGCAATTGTTTGTAGGTCCTGAAGGAAGTGGCACTTTGGCTATGGCCATGGCGTATGCTCGGTATATTTTGTGTCAAAACATTGGCCCAGAAAACGAAGGCGGAAATGCGGCTTGCAATTTGAAATTCGATCATTTTTCGCATCCCGATTTGCATTTTATTTACCCAACCGTTACCACAACCGACGTAAAAACAAAGCCAAAAAGCAGCGATTTTATTGCGGATTGGCGCCAATTTATTTCAGAAAATCCCTACGGAGGTTTGTTTGATTGGTACAAATTACTTGGGGTTGAAAACAAACAAGGCGAAATTCGCGTAGACGATGCTGCCGATATTTTGAAGTCGTTTTCCCTAAAATCCTACGAAGGTGGCTATAAAATTATGATTGTTTGGATGGCCGAAAAACTGAATATACCCGCGTCCAATAAGCTTCTAAAAATGCTGGAAGAGCCGGAAGACAAAACGCTTTTCATATTAATTACAGAAAACGAATCGGGGATTATTCAAACCATTCGTTCGCGTTGTCAGGTGTTGCATTTTATTGGTTTGCCCGAAAAAATAATAACCGACACATTGGTTTCAAGAGAAAATACCGATCCGAAATTGGCCGCCAAAATAGCGCATCAAGCCCAAGGAAATTGGAACAAAGCGCTGCATATTTTGCATTCCGACAACGAAGAATT
>CAIMBK010000019.1 GCA_903839195.1 uncultured Bacteroidota bacterium
AAACCCGTTGTTATGTCTTAAAATAATAACGTTTCCGGAGTTTGGCGTCCAATCGGCAAAAATAACGGTTCCGCTGATAATAGCTTTGATTGGAGTGTTTTTTGCTAAAGCCAAATCCACGGCGAAATGCTTGGTTTTGGTATTGTAATTTTGTGTTATCGAGCCTTTTGCTGGAGGAAAAAGCACCAAACTGGCTTTGGATTCGGCTTTTTCAAAAAGATTATATTTGTCTTCTTGGGCAACTTGCTCGCGAAGTTTTAAATCTTCTTCGGTGGGCGACATGTCGATTTTGGCGGCATCAAACGCATCGGCGGCAACAATGGAATCTTTATTGAATTTGGCAAATTCTAAATCGCCGGTGAGTATTTTCTTTATTGAGGCTAAATAGGCTTCGTTTTTCTTTAACGCAAAAGCTAAGGAATCAGATTTTAAGGCCAATTCTGTGGCTTCTCTTTTTAGTTTAGAAGATGAATATCCAGGAATAAATTCCCGTAAAGGGGTAAAAGCAATAATATAAGTAGTAATAAAAATAATTAGCCCCGTTCCGATTGTTGCTACCACAAAAACATTCATTAAGGTTAATCGTAAAGAGAAAATTTCTTCAAAAGTATCCTCGTTCAAAATAACCAATCGGTTTTTTGTGAACAGTTTCTGCTTTAAAATCTGTCTTAGGATTCTTTTTTGATGCATAATTTGCGTTTATTGCTACAAATATAATAATTAAAGTTTCGTTATGGCGCCTGCTTTTTCAAGATATTCGTTTAATGAATGGTTAAAATCATAAATATTTACTAATAACAGAAAACAATTGCGGTTTTTTCTATTTATCTTTGTGGGGTTATTTAATATCAATTGCTTCGGCACAAAAAATTTCAACCATGGGAAGACTAGGTTTACCAGAAATATTAATTATTGCAGCTGTTTTTTTATTGCTTTTTGGAGGGAAAAAAATTCCGGAATTAATGAAAGGATTAGGAACTGGAATTAAAGAATTCAAAAATGCAGCAAAAGAAGAAGCGCCTGCAGAAAAGAAAGAAGAAAAAAAAGAATAGTTTTTTATTAAAAAATTAAAACTCCAATCGCTTAAATAAGCGATTGGGGTTTTTTTTAACAGCTAATTTTATTCACTCTATTTTGATGTCTTCCGCCTTCAAATTCTGTGGTTAAAAAAGCGTCAACCATTTCTAAGGCTTGTGGAATTGAAGTAAATCGGGCAGGAATACTTATAATATTGGCATCGTTGTGAAGTCTTGCTAAAACCGCAATTTCTTTCATCCAACACAAAGCAGCGCGAACTTTTTGATGTTTATTAGCGGTCATTGCAATTCCGTTTCCGCTTCCGCAAATAATAATTCCAAAATCAACCATTCCGTTTGAAACTTCAACAGCAACAGGATGGCCAAAATCAGGATAATCGACGCTGGCCTCTGAATCGGTTCCGAAATTAAGTACTTCGTGTCCTTTTGATTGAAGCATTGCTACAATTGCTTTTTTATATTCCGGTCCTGCGTGATCATTTCCAATAGCTATTTTCATAATGTTTTTGTTTTTTGATATACAAATTTACCAAAAGAAATGGTTCTTTTATTAAAGGCAAACGATTAATAGTAAAAGATTGTTATAAATTTACATTCCGCATCGTTTATTACTAAAACATGCTTTAAACACAATAAATTTGTTAAAAATGTAAATTGTTAATAGTGTTTTCTAATTGCTTGATAATCAGTTAACCTTAATTTAACACAGGTTGTTTATAACTTCAGATAGAAAATGAGAAGTTTTTTGATGTTGTATGATAAAAATTCGTAATCCAAAACCGAAATTAGAAAACCAAATTTATTTTGCGTGATTTATTAATTAGTTACTGATAAAAAATCACCGTTTATCAACAAAAAAACTTTTTAAAGTTATTTACAATAAGTAGTGTTTTTAGTTTATTAACCAATGTTTATTAAAATTAATAGTTGTTTAATAATAAGTGTTTTATAAATATTAATAGTGTTTAAAACTAATTATAAGTCGTAATAACTCCTAATTTTTATATTTATTAAAAAAGTTATTACAATTATTAACACACTATAATAACCAACAATAAATAATTTAAATTAATTTTTTCTTTTTATTGTATTTAATAAATGTTGACAACTTTAAAATTATTAAAAAGTTATATTTTATTTAAAACTCCTCCTAAAAAATAATCTTCTGCCAACTATTTCGTAATTTTCAAACTTTAAGAAAAGAATTATGAGCAAAAGAAATAGAAAACCAGTGAAAAAACAACTGGATTTTTCCGATAAAATTTTAAAAATACTATCGCAAAACGAAAATAAAGTATTTAATTACAAACAAATAGGCGCTAAATTAGAATTAGATGATACACAAAGTCGCAACCAAATAATTAAAGACTTAAAACTATTAGCTTCCCAAAAGAAAATAGAAGAAGTCGAACCTGGTAAATTTGTTGTGGTTGGAACTAGTAAAGATTACTACGAAGGAAAAATTGATATGACTGGCCGAAAAACCGCTTATTTTGTTTGTCCTGATTTTGAAGAAGACGTTTTTATTCCAACCAATAATTTAAACCACGCTTTAGACGGAGATACCGTTAAAGTATATGTTTATAACCGACGAAAAGGCAAAAAAGCAGAAGGCGAAGTTATCGAAGTTATCGAAAGAAAGAAAACTGATTTTGTTGGTGTTATTGATATTCAGAAAAATTTTGCGTTTGTTTCTACTGCAAATCCGAAAATGTATACCGATATTTTTATATCCAAAGACAAACTTGGCGATGCAGAAAACGGAGATGTTGTTTTGGTTCACATCGAAGATTGGCCTACTAGAGCAGATAGTCCTTTTGGGAAAGTTATAAAAGTTCTTGGAAAACCAGGACAACATGATACTGAGATTCACGCTATTTTAGCCGAATATGGTTTACCAGCGGAATTTCCTGTTGAAGTTGAAGCTTACGCGCAAAAAATTGATACAACTATTCAAGAAAATGAGATAAAAAATCGGCGGGATATGCGCGATGTTTTAACTTTTACTATTGACCCAAAAGACGCTAAAGATTTTGATGATGCTTTATCTTTTCAAGTTTTAGAAAATGGAAATTTTGAAATTGGAATTCATATTGCGGATGTTTCTTTTTATTTAAAAGAAGGAACAATTCTAGATGATGAAGCGTATCAACGAGCGACTTCGGTTTATTTAGTTGATCGCGTGGTTCCAATGTTGCCAGAGGTTTTATCAAATTTTGCTTGTTCGTTGCGACCAAATGAAGAAAAATATACGTTTTCTGCTGTTTTTGAAATATCCAATGATGCGCAAGTGGTAAATCAATGGTTTGGAAGAACGGTAATTCATTCCAATCAACGTTTTTCGTATGAAGAAGCTCAACAAATTATTGAAACCAAGAAAAATACCATTCCAGAAAGCATTTCTATCACTGGTTCCGCTTATGAAGTTTCCGATGAAATTGTAGCAGCAACCTTAAAACTAGATGAACTGGCTAAAATTTTAAGAAAGAAAAGAATGATAAACGGCGCCATTTCATTTGATAAAGTTGAAGTAAAATTCAACTTAAATACCAATTTTGAACCCGTCGGCGTTTTCTTCAAAATATCAAAAGATGCGAATCATTTGATTGAAGAATTTATGCTTTTAGCCAATAAAAAAGTAGCTGAATTTATTGGAAAACAAAAGAAAACCTTTATTTATCGAATTCACGACGAACCCAATATTGATAAATTAATTTCGCTTCAAACTGTAATCGCGAAGTTTGGTTATAAAATAAATTTAAAAAGTAAAGACGAAATATCTAAATCGTTAAACAGTTTATTAAACGAAGTGGTTGGAAAAAAAGAGCAAAACATGATCGATACTTTAGCGATTAGAACCATGAGTAAAGCCAAATATTCAACCGATAATATTAGACATTACGGATTAGCATTTGATTATTATTCACATTTTACCTCCCCAATTCGTCGTTATCCAGATGTGATGGTGCATCGCTTATTACAGTATTATTTAGACGGAGGAAAATCAGCCGATCAAGAAGTTTTTGAAACCAAATGTTTACATTCTTCCATTATGGAAGGATTGGCTACAAATGCCGAACGCGATAGTATAAAATACATGCAAGTTCGGTATATGCAAGACCATCGCGATCAAGAATTTTTAGGCGTTATTTCTGGCGTAACCGAGTGGGGGATTTTTGTAGAAATTATCGAAAATAAGTGCGAAGGAATGGTTCGAATTCGAGAAATAAAAGAAGATTATTATACGTTCGATGAAAAACAATACGCTTTGGTTGGCGCCACCACACAAAATTTATTACAATTAGGCGACGAGATTTATGTGAAAGTGAAAAACGCCGATTTAGTAAAAAAACAATTGGATTTTCATTTTATTCGGTCAAATGAATAACTAGAAAATAGAAATTTATTTATATTTGACTACTATTTTCTATTCCAAAAATTAAGATTTAACCTATGATTGAAGATATATTAACCGCAATTCCCCTCGGAATTTTCCTTAGTTTTTTAATAGGCCCTGTTTTCTTTGTATTATTAGAAACCAGCGCCGTTAAAGGATTTAGAGCGGCATTACTATTTGATTTAGGAGTTGTTTTGGCAGATATTTTCTTTATTGCAATTGCGTATTTTAGTAGTTACCGATTGATACAGTCTATAAAAAACGACCCGGCTATTTTTATATTTGGTGGTATTTTAATGCTGACTTATGGATTGATTTCCTTTATTCGTTTACGAAAAATAAAACACACACATGACGATGAAGAAATTGAAATAGTGCTTGTTAAGACAAATTATTTAGAATTATTTATCAAAGGATTTTTGTTGAATTTTATCAATGTTGGCGTACTACTTTTTTGGTTTTTAATCCTAATTACGATTGGACCCAAACTAGAATTAGAAACCTCTAGAATGATTACTTTTTTTAGCACCGTAATCCTAACCTATTTAATCGTTGATATTGGAAAAATACTATTAGCCAAACAATTAAAACACAAAATGACCCCAAAAAACATTTTGTCAATCAAGAAAATAATTAGCATACTATTAATTCTTTTTGGACTAGCAATTATGCTTCAAGGTTGGTTTCCAAGCGATCAAAAACTAGTTAAAAAAGCTTTAGAGAAAATAGAGTAGAAAGAAAAAGAGGGCTTTGTTAATTGGATTTATAAGACAAAACCAGCTTTAAATAATAAATTATTAACCTAAATAATAATTATATGGACTTATCGAAATTTTTAGAAGGCCTTTATCAAAAACTTCTTTCGAAAAAAACCAAAGAAAAGAGCGAACAAGTTATCTTATGGATTGCTTTAGTGAGTTTTATGCTTCATTTATTAATTATTGGACTAATCCATTTTAATATTATTTATATTAATGAGCCTTCAAATCTATTAAAAAACCCCATTGTCGCTATTTACACCCCTTTTTCTTTTATATTAGTTTATGAGGTCTATCTTTTAATTTATTACCTTCCAAAATCCACGTCCACTTATATATCAAAGCAGTATGAAATTATTGCGCTAATCATAATTAGACGATTATTCAAAGACCTTTCCGATTTATCGCTTTCCTCTAATTGGTTTAACACTAAAAATGATTTACAGTTTACCTATGATTTAGTTGCCTCTGTTTTATTGTTTTATTTAATTTATCTCTTCCATGTCCAACGAACCAAAGTATACAGAATCAATGAAAATAGTAAAAACCAGTTTTCAAGTATTTCAAAATTTATAAACGCAAAAAAATGGATAGCCACAGCCCTAGTTCCTTTACTTTTGATTATTGCAATATATTCATTCCTAAATTGGAGTTTTGGATTCTTTCAACCAGACGAACCCAACGCTATTTCTTTCCGGAATATTAATAATATTTTCTTCGAACAATTCTTCAATATTTTAATTATTGCCGATGTAATCTTGTTGTTATTTTCGTTTTTTCACACCGACGAGTTCCATAAAGTCATTCGAAACTCTGGGTTTATTATTTCAACCATATTAATTCGAATTTCTTTTTCCGTTAGCGGCATTATTAATACCGTATTAATTGTTTCTGCTATTTTATTTGGACTTTTAATACTTTTCATTCATAATAAATTTGAAAAACAGCTAGCAAAAGAAGAAAGCAATGAAATAGCGGAATAAAAGATAATTGTAAAAAAACCCTCAAGTTTCCTTGAAGGTTTTAGAGGCATCGTCCGGATTCGAACCGGAGTAGGAGCTTTTGCAGAGCCCAGCCTAGCCGCTCGGCCACGACGCCATTATTGAACGGATGGCAAATATAGCAAAAAGTTTAAAGTTTAAAAGTTTAAAGTTTAAAAAAGTTACTATTATAAATTAATTTGCAAAAATCTTAGCTACGGTATTCTTCCATTTCTATAGTAACCGCTTCAACATCTCCACCAATAGGGGGATTTAGTTTAGAAACCCCTAAAATTATTCTTGAAACAGAAGGAATTTCTTTAAATATTCGAGTTATAATTCGATGACCAACATGCTCTAATAAATGCGAACGAATAGCCATTTCCTCCACCACAATCGCGTTTAAAAGCACATAATCCACCGTATCGTTCAAATCATCAGACAGACAGGATTTTCTTAAATCGGTTTTAACTTCCAAATCCACC
This sequence comes from uncultured Bacteroidota bacterium, assembly GCA_903839195.1. Taxonomy (GTDB): domain Bacteria; phylum Bacteroidota; class Bacteroidia; order Flavobacteriales; family Flavobacteriaceae; genus Flavobacterium. The sequence continues at coordinate 6,658 of CAIMBK010000019.1, forward strand.
GCATAATCCGACCCAATTTTTCCTTCTTCTAACAAACATCCGTGGTACGAGAAGGTTCTTATGTTTTTCAGTTTTATTATTCCCATTTGATTTTTTATTTGATTGTTTGCTAATTTGTTTATTCGTGAAAATGCGTAGTAATTGAAATTTTTTGCATTATTTATCAAATTACCAAATCAACGATTAACCAAATCAACCACATTATATTTATCTTTGCTAAAATTAATCAAAAATTATGTCAACCGAAGAGAAATCACTCCATTTTATTGAACAAATCATAGAAGACTCGTTATCAGGTGGTTTTTCTCAGGATAAATTACGTTTTCGTTTTCCACCCGAACCTAACGGCTATTTACATATTGGCCATGCCAAATCCATTTGTTTGAATTTTGGTTTAGGTTTAAGATACAACGCGCCAGTAAATTTGCGGTTTGACGATACCAATCCAGCCAAAGAAGAACAAGAATATGTTGATGCAATTAAAACTGATTTAAATTGGTTGGGTTTTGAATGGGCGGAAGAATGTTATGCTTCGGATTATTTCCAACAATTATACGATTGGGCTATTTTGATGATAAAAAACGGAAAAGCCTATATTGATAGTCAATCGTCTGAAGACATGGCTACACAAAAAGGAACTCCAACACAGCCTGGCGTTGACGGACCTTTCCGAAATCGTTCAGTAGAAGAAAATTTAGCCTTATTTGAAGGAATGAAACGCGGTGATTTTCCAGAAGGAAGTCACGTTTTGAGAGCTAAAATTGACATGAAATCTACCAATATGTTAATGCGCGACCCGCTAATGTATCGGGTTTTACACCGCCACCATCATCGTACAGGAAACGATTGGAAAATTTATCCTATGTATGATTTTGCTCATGGCGAAAGCGATTATATCGAACAAATTTCACATTCTATTTGTACCTTAGAATTTGTTATGCACCGCGAATTATACAATTGGTTTTTAGACCAAATTATAGATCCAAATAAAGTGCGTCCAAGTCAATATGAATTTGCGCGTTTGAATTTGAATTATACGGTAATGAGCAAACGAAAACTCTTGCAATTGGTTCAAGAAAATATCGTAAACGGTTGGGACGACCCAAGAATGCCAACTATTTCTGGCTTAAGAAGAAGAGGTTATACCGCTAACTCTATTCGGAAATTTTGTGATACGATTGGTGTGGCAAAGCGTGAAAACGTAATTGATGTTTCGCTTTTGGAATTTTGTATCCGGGAAGATTTAAACAAATCGGCGCCACGAGTTATGGCAGTTTTAGATCCAATAAAACTCGTTATAACCAATTATCCAGCAGGAAAAGAAGAATGGTTGGATGCCGAAAATAGTCAAGAAGACGAAAGTTTAGGTTTTAGAAAAGTGCCGTTTTCAGGGGAATTATATATCGAAAAAGACGACTTTTTAGAAGAAGCAAACAATAAATTTTTCCGATTAACCCTCGGAAAAGAAGTGCGTCTAAAAAATGCTTATATCATTAAAGGCGAAAGCGTAATAAAAGATTCAGAAGGAAATATTACCGAAATACATTGTACTTATGACAACGATAGCCGAAGTGGAAGCGGAAGCGAAGCAAGTCAACGAAAAGTAAAAGGAACGCTCCATTGGGTTTCAATCGCCCATGCAATTCCATCCGAAGTTCGCTTGTACGATCGCTTGTTTTCGGAAGAATCACCTGACGCTCAAAAAGAGGTAGATTTTAAAGAATTTCTTAACCCAAAATCACTAGAAATTATCACTGGATATGTCGAACCAAGTTTGGTTGATGCTAATCCAGGCGAACGTTTTCAATTCCAACGTTTGGGTTATTTTTGTGTGGATAAAGACGCTCAATCTGGAAAGTTGATTTTCAATAAAACCGTTGGATTAAAAGATTCTTGGGTAAAATCAGAAAACAAATAAAAGTAATTTTAATTGAAAACAAAAAGCGTCCCAAAGGACGCTTTTTTTATATAACACTAAAGTTTATAAAACTTCAATCGCTTTTTCGATTCGCGCAATTGCGGCTTCTTTCCCGATTATTTCAACAATATCAAAAAGATGCGGCCCTTTTAATGCGCCAACAACACTCAAACGAAAGGGCTGCATGATTTTTCCCATTCCAATTTCATTTTCTGTCATCCAATTTTTTACAACCAATTCTATTTCGTCAGCCGAAAAATTGTCAATTGTTTTTAAAACGGTAATTAATTCTCGCATTAAAACTGGCGTTTCTTCTTTCCAATTTTTGGACGCTTTTTCGTCATAGGAATTCGGCGCTACAAAAAAGTAATCCGACAATTCCCAAAATTCAGAAACAAAATTAGCGCGTTCTTTGATAAGCGAAACGATTTTTAAAACCTTGTTTTCAGACACTTCAATCCCTTTATTTTTTATTGTTGGAAGAAATGCTTCCGACAAATCTTCCGCTTTTTGAAGCATTAAATAGTGATGATTGAACCATTTATTTTTTTCAGGATCAAATTTAGCGCCCGATTTATGCACCCGATTTAAATCAAAAGCAGCAACCAATTCATCTAAAGAAAACAGTTCTTTTTCGGTTCCGTCATTCCACCCAAGCAACGCTAAAAAATTAATTACCGCTTCCGGAAAAAATCCATTTTCTCTATATCCAGATGATTTTTCATTCGTATTTGGATCGGTCCATTCTAATGGAAAAACTGGAAAACCAAGTTTGTCTCCATCTCTTTTCGACAATTTTCCATTACCAATAGGCTTCAAAATCAAGGGCAAATGAGCGAATTCTGGCGCGTCCCATCCAAAAGCACGATACAATAAAACGTGCAACGGCATCGAAGGCAACCATTCTTCTCCCCGAATCACATGCGAGGTTTCCATTAAATGGTCGTCAACAATATTGGCTAAATGATACGTTGGCATTCCGTCGCTTTTAAACAATACTTTATCGTCTAAAAGATTGGTTTCAAAAGCAACTTCTCCCCGAATCAAATCATGAAGATGCAAAGTTTCGTTTGTCGGGGTTTTAAAACGGATTACAAAATCGTCGCCATTAGCAATTCTGGTCTGGGTTTCTGCTTTTGAAATCACCAAAGAAGTATCTAATTTTTCCCGATTATGATGGTTGTAAATAAATGTTTTTCCTTGTTCTTCGTGTTGTTTTCTATGAACATCTAATGCTTCTGCGGTGTCAAATGCATAATAAGCATTATTGGTTTCAATCAAATGATCAGCATATTTTTTATACAATTGTTTTCGTTCGCTTTGGCGATAAGGACCAAATTTTTCATTTTTCCCAATAGTTTCATCTGGGGAAATTCCGAGCCATTCAAGCGCTTCCAAAATATATTTCTCCGCGCCTGGAACAAACCGGTTTTGGTCGGTGTCTTCAATTCGCAGAAAGAATACGCCGTTGTTTTTTTTAGCAAACAAATAATTAAACAAAGCGGTTCGAACACCTCCAATATGTAATGGCCCTGTTGGACTTGGCGCAAAACGCACCCTAACTTGCTTTGACATTTTTATATAAATTTTGTAGCAAATATACAATTTCAACGCATTACTTCTGCGCTACATTATCAGGAATATATAGAACAATAGCGCGGAATTAATTTTGTTTTTTTTTAACTTTAAGTAATTCATTTAAAATTGTACTTTTATCCGTTAAAAAATCAAAGAATAAACCCGTGAGCGCATCAAAGGATATTTACATAAAACTAGCGGCCTTTATCAAAAAATATTATTGGAACGAACTAATAAAAGGAACCATTTTCTTTTTTGGTTTAGGGCTAATTTATTTTTTGTGCACGCTTTTTATTGAATATTTTCTTTGGCTAAAACCCGCTGGCAGAACGTTTTTGTTTTATACTTTTATTTTTGGCGAATTTGTTTTGTTGGTCCGATTTATACTTTTTCCAACATTTCAATTAGTTAAATTAAAGAAAGGAATCGATTTCAAAGAAGCTTCGGTGATTATTGGGAATCATTTTTCGGAAATCAGCGATAAATTAACCAACTTTCTTCAGCTTTCTTATGACGCCAATCATTCCGAATTGCTGCTCGCGTCCATTGAACAAAAAGCCAATTCGTTGCAACCTATTCCGTTTGGAGGCGCGATCAATTATAAAAAAAATCTAAAATATTTGCCTTGGGCGGGAATTCCGTTTTTGTTTTTTATTCTATTTTATGTTTCTGGAAACGGGACCGTTTTGTCACAAAGTTTAAACCGAATTGTTCATTTTAATTCTCCCTTTTTACCCCCAGCGCCCTTCCGATTTGAGGTTTTGAATGCCAATTTACAAACCGAACAAAACAAAGATTTTGTCATTAAAGTTAAAACCGAAGGAAAAGCAATTCCCGAAAACGCAATGATTCTTATTGGAAACGAACATTATTTCATGGAAAATATTGGAATCGGCGAATACCAATTTGTTGTGGAAAAACCAATCGCGTCTTTTTCTTTTAGCTTTGAAGCCAATGAGGTTTATTCTTCCGATTATGAATTGAAAGTAATTGCCGTTCCTTCAATTTCAACCATAGAAATGACGCTTAATTTTCCGGCGTACCTTCATAAAAAACAAGAAATTATTAAAGGTTCTGGAAATGCTATAATCCCTGAAGGAACTACCATTTCTTGGCAAATAAATACGATTGCCACACAAGCAATTTCTTGGTCAGACGCGTTAAAGAATTATAATTTTTCTAAAAATGAAAATCGATTTTTCTTTTCTAAAACCATCCTGGAAAACACTAATTATCAAATTGGGACATCGAATAAAAATGTAAAAAATTATGAAAAACTAAATTATCAAATCGCGGTTATAAGGGATCAGTTTCCGACCATAAACGCAAACAATGCTCCTGATAGTTTAAAGGTTTCTAATAATTATGTTTTGGGCGCTATTTCGGACGATTATGGGTTTTCTAAGCTTCAGGTAGTTTATTGTCCAAAAGACAAACCTGCGCAAGAAAAACGAGGAATTATCGCAACCAATAAAGCAGCTTACGATCAGTTTGTTTTTGATTTCCCAAGCAATCTTCCTGTCGAACAAGGAATTTCTTATGAGTATTATTTTGAAGTATTTGACAACGACGCTGTTCATCATTACAAAAGCACCAAATCAACCATTTTTTCAAGCCGAATTGCCACCGACGAAGAAAAAGAAGATCAAGTTTTGCAGCAACAAAAAGATAATATTAATAGTTTAGAAAAATCAATTAAAAATCAAGACAAACAGATTTCTGATATCGAAAAGCTTCAAAAACTCGGAAAAGAAAAAGATAATTTAGAATACAAAGACCAACAAAAAGTAGACGATTTTATTAAACGCCAAAAACAACAAGACGATTTAATGAAGGAGTTTTCGAAAAAAATGGAGGAAAATCTGGATAAATTTAAAACGGATAAAAAAGATGCGTTTAAAGAAGAATTACAAAAACGACTTGAAAAAGCCGCAACGGATTTAGAAAAAAACAAAAAACTTTTAGACGAATTAAAGGAATTGAACGATAAAATTAAAAACGAAGAATTACTAGAAAAACTAGATAAGTTTAAGCAAAACAGTAAAAACCAAACGAAAAGTTTGGAGCAACTCGTGGAATTGACTAAGAAATATTATGTAGAGAAAAAAGCGGAACAAATAGCCGATAAATTAGACAAACTCTCTGAAAAACAAGAAGATTTAGCCAATAAAGAAAAACAAAATACCGACGAAAAACAAGAAGAAATTAATAAAGAATTTGATAAAATACAAGAAGAATTAAAGGATTTAGACAAAGAAAATAAAGAATTAAAAAACCCATTAGAACTTCCAAAAGATGCCGAAAAAGAAAAAAGCATTGACGAAGATATGAAAAAAGCTTCCGAAGAATTAAAAAAAGACAATCAAAGCAAAGCCAAAACAAAACAAAAAAGTGCCGCCAAAAAAATGAAAGAAATGAGCGGTCAAATGTCGCAAAGTATGGAAGCGGGCGATAAAGAACAATTGGAAGAAGACGCCAAAATGCTCCGTCAAATATTAGATAATTTGCTGGCTTTTTCGTTTGAGCAAGAGAATTTGATGGGACAATTTAAAGGACTTAAACGTGGCGCGCCATCATTTAATAAGAATTTAAAATTCCAACAGGATTTAAAACAAGATTTTAAGCATGTCGACGATAGTTTGTTTGCGATGTCGTTACGAAATCCGATTATTGCCGAAGACGTAACCAGAGAAGTTGGAAACGTACATTATAATATTGATAAGGCTTTAGAAAATTTAGTGGAAACACAAACCGAAAAAGGAATTTCGCACCAACAATTTACAATTACTTCCGCCAACAAATTAGCAGATTTTTTAAGCGATGCACTAAATAATATGCAAATGCAAATGTCGGGGGCGGGCATGGGCGGAAAACCAAAACCCGGACAAGGACAAGGAATGCAACTTCCTGACATCATAAAAAAACAAGAAGGGTTGGCCAAAAAAATGAAGGACGGAATGAAAAAGGGAGATAAACCAGGTGACAAACCAGGCGAAGGAAAAGAAGGAAAAGGAGAAAAGCCAGGCGATAAAGGAGAAAAGGGTCAAAAAGGCAATAACGGAAAAGGAAGCGGTTCTGGCGAAGGAGAGAATGGCGAAGACGGTGAGGGCAACGCCGGCGAAATCATGAAAATTTATCAAGAACAAAAACAGCTTCGCGAGTCGCTCCAAAACGAATTAGACAAAAAAGGTCTTGGCGGCCAAGGTCAAAATGCGGTTGAACAAATGAAGCAAATCGAAAAACAATTATTAAACAAAGGATTCAATAACGAAACACTTCAAAAGATTTTAAATTTGAATTACGAATTGCTAAAACTCGATAAAGCTGCGCAAGAACAAGGGCAGGAAAACAAGCGGCAATCGCAAACCAACAAAAAGGACTATAACAATAAAGCGAACGCCCTGCCTCAAGCGCTTCAAGAATATCTTAATAGCATTGAAATATTAAACAGACAAAGTCTACCTTTGCGACAAAATTACAATCAAAAAGTGCAACTTTATTTCAAGAAGTATGATTAGTTTTAATTACGAAACCGAATTTGAATTAAATAATGAAGCGATTTATTCTTCATGGATTTCAAAGGTTATAGTTTCTGAAAACAAGAAAGAAGGGGAAATAAATTATATTTTTTGCGACGACGAGTATTTGCTTAAATTAAATATAGAATACCTCAATCACGACACGCTTACCGATATTATCAGTTTTGATTATTCTGTAGGCAACGAATTGAATGGCGATATTTTTATTTCCGTCGAACGAGTAAAAGAAAACGCAAATGACTTTGAAGTGTCTTTCGAAGAAGAACTCAAGCGTGTTTTGGTTCATGGGATTTTACATTATTGCGGGTTTAAAGACAAATCGCCCGAAGACGAAGCGCAAATGAGATCAAAAGAAGAAGAAAAAATAAAAACATTCTAAAATTTAATTTTAAAACGTTGAATTATAGGCGTTTATATATAAATAAAACTATGACTGTTAAATTGTTTCACGTGGAACATATAATAAACATATAACTTTAAATAACACAATTTGTTTCAAGAAGAATACGATGTAATTGTTGTTGGCGCCGGTCACGCAGGATCAGAAGCCGCGGCCGCGGCCGCTAATATGGGTTCCAAAACCTTATTGGTAACCATGAGCTTGCAAAACATTGCCCAAATGTCTTGTAATCCGGCTATGGGCGGAATTGCAAAGGGACAAATTGTTCGCGAAATAGACGCCTTGGGCGGATATTCTGGAATAGTTTCCGACATGACGGCCATTCAGTTTAAGATGCTAAACAAATCAAAAGGTCCCGCAATGTGGTCGCCGCGAGTTCAAAGTGATCGAATGCGTTTTGCGGAAACCTGGCGCTTGATGTTGGAACAAACCCCAAACCTCGATTTCTACCAAGAAATGGTTAAAGGGATTTTAATCGAAAACGGCAAAGTTACAGGCATCCGAACTTCTTTGGGAATCGAAATAAAAGCAAAGTCGGTTGTATTAACTAACGGAACATTTCTAAACGGATTAATTCACATTGGCGAAAAACAATTTGGAGGTGGTCGCGCAGGCGAAAGTGCCGCCTATGGAATAACCGAAGATTTAGTCAATGCTGGATTTCAATCGGGAAGAATGAAAACCGGGACGCCGCCAAGAGTAGACGGAAGGTCGTTGGATTATTCTAAAATGAACGAAGAAAAAGGCGATGCAAAACCAGATAAGTTTTCATATTCGGACATTACAAAACCTTTGACGCATCAAAAATCATGTCACATGACTTATACTTCTTTAGATGTTCACGATATTTTGAGAGAAGGTTTTGACCGTTCGCCAATGTTTAACGGTCGAATAAAAAGTATTGGCCCACGTTATTGTCCGTCAATTGAAGATAAAATTAATCGTTTTGCCGACAAAGAACGCCATCAATTGTTTATTGAGCCAGAAGGCTGGGATACGGTTGAGGTTTATGTAAATGGATTTTCTACTTCTTTGCCAGAAGACGTTCAGTTTAAGGCTTTACGCTCGGTAGTTGGTTTTGAAAAAGTGAAATTTTTTCGCCCAGGATATGCTATAGAATATGATTATTTTCCGCCAACGCAATTGAAACATACTTTAGAAACTAAATTAGTTGACGGATTGTATTTCGCAGGGCAAATTAATGGAACTACCGGATATGAAGAAGCCGCTTCGCAAGGTTTAATGGCAGGAATTAATGCCGCTCTGAAAGTACAAGAAAAAGAACCATTTACATTAAAAAGAGACGAGGCTTATATCGGCGTTTTAATAGATGATTTAATCACCAAAGGAACAGAAGAGCCTTATCGAATGTTTACTTCGCGTGCAGAATACAGAACGCTTTTGCGCCAAGACAATGCCGATTTTAGGTTAACGCCAATGTCGCATAAAATTGGTTTGGCTTCCGAAAAACGATTAATCCGAATGGAACACAAACGGAATCAATCGGAAAAAATGGTGGCTTTTTTTAAAGAAACGAGCGTGTCGGTTGCCGAAACAAATCCAATTTTAGAAGCCAAAGAAACCGCTTTGATCTCTCAAGGCGACAAAATGTTTAAAGTGTTTTCGCGGCCACAAATCGATTTGGAGGACATAATGAAATTCGAAAAAGTAATAGAATATATTGCTAATAACGAAGTTGATCAAGAGATTTTAGAACAGGCAGAAATCCAAGTTAAGTATTCTGGTTATATTGAAAAGGAACGAAACAACGCCGACAAACTTACGCGTTTGGAAGATGTAAAAATCCCTGAAAACTTCGATTATAATAAAATTAAATCAATGTCAATTGAAGCCAAACAGAAGCTTTCAAACATTCGCCCAGTTACTATTTCTCAAGCGTCAAGAATAAGCGGCGTGTCGCCAAGCGACATTTCTGTTTTGCTGATTTATATGGGAAGATAAAAAATGTTCCACGTGAAACTACTTCGCGAAGCATCGTCTTTATTGGGACAACGATAAAAATAAATTTTAAAAAATGGATTTCACAAATAACAAATTGTATTTTAAAGTAAAAGATCATTCGGTTTCGGGCGAAACTTTTGAACTGCAACACGACGAAAATTTGGACATGTTATTTACATTTCCAAAACCTGACGCACTACAATTGCCGAAGTATTACGAAAGCAAAGACTACATTTCTCACACCGACGGAAAACGAACGCTTTTTGAAAAAACATATCAATTCATAAAGAATATTGCACTAGCCAACAAGTTAAAACTGATAAATAATTGCGCTCCTAAAAAAGGGTTTCTTTTAGATATTGGAGCCGGAACGGGCGACTTTTTATTGACCGCAAAAAACAACGGCTGGAACACAATCGGAATTGAACCTAATTCTAAAGCGAAAGAAATGGCTCAAAAAAAAGGAATAAATTTTACCGAAAACACCACCGATTTACAAGACCATTCTTTTGACGTAATTACAATGTGGCATGTTTTGGAACACGTTTTGGATTTAGAAAACCAAATAAAAGAATTAAAACGATTGGTCAAAAAAGACGGAACAATTATTATTGCGGTTCCTAATTTTAATTCTTTTGATGCCAAATATTATAATGAATTTTGGGCCGCTTTTGACACACCAAGACATCTTTGGCATTTCTCAAAAACAGCCATCGAAAAACTATTTGAAAAAGAAAATGTAAAATTAGTTTCCATCAAACCTATGAAATTTGACTCCTATTATGTTAGTCTTTTGTCTGAAAAATACAAAACCGGAAAAATGAATTTCATCAAAGCGTTTCTTGTGGGATTTCATTCCAATTGGTACGCCAAACAGAATAAAGAGTATTCGTCGCTAATTTACATCCTAAAAAACCACTAAAACCGATTTTAAAAACGCCTAATAAGCGCTTATTTCCAAAACAACACTTTTGTTGTCAATTCAAAAAAAGGGCCTTAAATCGAAATTAAACAAGCCGTTTTTAATAGCGTTTACTTATAAATATGTAAATCCAAATAAGAAATATCTATTTAACAAAAAAGCAAACAAGAATTCACTTTTTTTAAGTTCGTTATTAAAATTTAATACTTTTACAAAAATTAATCTATCAATCAAAAAAACAGAATGAAAAAATCTATTTTAATTATTGCTTTGGCAATTTCAATTATTTCTTGCAAAGAAGCAGCAAAAGAAGAATCTTTTAAATCCGCTTACATCGACACTTCTGAATTAATTAAAAATTATACGGAAGCAAAAGATATTGAAGCCAAATACAAAGCAAAATCACAAGAACAAGGCCGTCAATTGGAAACCGAAATGAGCCGATTTAAAGCAGAAGCCGCTACTTTTGAAAGAGACGCAAAAGCCAACGGACAAGCTTGGGCGCAACAAAAAGGCGCTGAATTGCAACAAAGACAACAACAGTTACAATATGCAGAACAAGCAATTTCGCAAAAATTGCAAGAAGAAAGCGGCGTTGAAATGGATTCGCTTGTTAGTAATGTGAAAAAAATCATCAAACAATACGGAAAAGATAAAGGCTACGATTATGTTTATGGCACTGGCGAAGCCGCTTCTATTCTTTATGCCAAAGACAAATATGACATTACCAAAGAAATGATTCAACTTTTGAACGACAAATATAAAGCAGCCGCTAAAAAAGAGGAAAAAAAATAGTCACATCGGATACAAAAAAAACCACGCTAGTCGTGGTTTTTTTATGCTTACTAATTTCGGATTGATTTTAGCTCAACCAAAATACAGCTAAAACTGCCGGAATAAAATAGATAACAATTGTTCTCGCTCCATCATAATCTTTCGCTAATCGTTGTCCAAAAAGCAACATTAATAATGTAATACAAGAAAAAACGGCGCCATAAAAACCAAAAGTTCGGCCGTTGTTTACAAACAATTCTACACAACCAACAACGCATAAAACGCTAGAAATCAATTCCATAACAAGCACGTGAAACAATGCAAATGGAACCGCGTTTTTAAGTGGGGTTTTTTCAAAGTGCCCTTTCAGCCAATCCAAATTGTCTTTCCAATGAAAAAGTTTGTCATAGCCAGATTGAACAAAAGTCAAGGCTAAAAAAAGCAATACTAAAATAGAGGCAATGTTGTTCATAATCGTTATTTTTTGTGAATTAATCGGGTTAGTTTTATAGATAAATCGGTCAAAATAATCTTTGCATTTCCGTTGCGTTCAATGTGATAAACGGCATCAGAAATCTCTTTAAAAATATCATTTATATTGTTACCATTAACGAATGGCGCAAAATTCTCCAAGCTAAATTTCTCTATTTTTGGTTCCAAATAAACCAAATCGGCGGTTTGATAATTCAATAGCAACGCTTGCCGAAACATTTCGATACAAAAATGCAAAAATTTCTTTTGTGTTTCTCTTCCCAAACCAGCAATTTGTTCGCTCCAAAGAATCAAATCTTGAATGGCCGCTGCGTTTCCTTTGGCACGAAAAGCCGCGCGAACCCAAACCACAAACCATTCTTCAAAAGGCAATTCTTCGTTGTCGGAATGCAAAATATGCAGCGCTTTGTTCCAATTTCCTTGGGCTTGATGCGCTATTTTGGCGGCCAATTTCGGATCGGTATTTTCTTTTGAAACCAACGCGTCGGTTATTGTTTTTTCGGGCAAACCAATAAAATGCAACACCTGACAACGCGAACGAATGGTTTGAATAATTCCCGATTCGTTTTCTGTAATTAATATGAAAAGCGTTTTGTCTTCCGGCTCTTCCAGCATTTTTAGAAGCTTGTTGGACGCGGGTATATTCAGTTTTTCGGCCATCCAAACAATCATAATTTTATAGCCGCCTTCGTAGGATTTTAGGGAAAACGACTTCAAAATATCGGCAGCATCGTCTACGCGAATTTCGCCTTGTTTGTTTTCAACCCCAAGTAATTTGTACCAATCAAACAAACCTCCGTAGGGATT
>CAIMBK010000020.1 GCA_903839195.1 uncultured Bacteroidota bacterium
AAACCCACCACAAGATGAGATTTCTTTTAAGGGTCGTGGGAGATGACCACGTTGATAGGCTATAGATGTAAAGGCAGTAATGTCATAGTCGAGTAGTACTAATAACCCGTAAGCTTATGTACAAATCCTCCCACGCCGCAAGGCGTGGGAAGAAACTTTCTTTTATCCTGAACTTGTTTCAGTATCTTTTTATTAGTTCCTGAAACAAGTTCAGGATAAATTTCTTTATCTCAGTATGTTAAGATATTTGTCCGCCGCGCGGACAGCTAAAAGCTGACAGCTGTCAGCTCTAAGCAAACAACCTTAAGGTGGTTATTGCGGCGGGGCTCACCTCTTCCCATTCCGAACAGAGAAGTTAAGCCCGCCTGCGCAGATGGTACTGCAATTATGTGGGAGAGTATGTCGTCGCCTTTCTTTATGAAAACCCTGTTTCTAACGAAACGGGGTTTTTTGTTTAATAGAACGACGTGTTCGGCTAACGCCTCGGTTCGTCGCCCCTGCCTGCCGGCAGGTTTCTTTAGAATCCCTTTCATGAAAATGAAAGGGATTTTTTGTTTTATAGGTTTTAATGTATAATATAATTCGGATCGCGTTTGTTCATCGTTTTTATGAAACGTCTTAATACATTTCCTCGTTCCTCGAAATGACAAACCAATTGGTGGTAATGGTTGTGTTTATTTATTGTGAAACATTTCTGGTTTGGTTTGGATGCTGTCTTGAAAAGCAGTTATTTTGTTTTTAAATAGTATTCATGAAGAATTTGACATCGGTTTTGATTATTGGGTTGGTTTGGCCAGAGCCCAATTCTTCTGCAGCGGGCGGCAGGATGCTCCAACTTATACGGCTGTTTCAAGAGCAATGCTGGAAAGTGACTTTTGCTAGTGCGGCGCAGGAAAGTGATTTCATGTTTGATTTGAATTCCCTGGGAGTAGCCACTGAGGCTATTAAATTGAATACGTCTAGTTTTGACGCGTTTGTGAAAGAATTGAATCCCACGATGGTTTTGTTTGATCGATTTGTCATCGAGGAGCAATTTGGGTGGCGCGTTGCGGCGAATTGTCCGGAGGCGCTTCGGATTTTGGATACGGAAGATTTACATTGTTTGCGGATAGCGAGACAAACGTCGTGGAAGGAAAACAGGGAGTTTGTAACCGATGATTTGTTGTCCGAACCCCTTGCCAAAAGAGAAGTAGCATCTGTGTTACGCTGCGATATTTCGTTGATTATTGCGGAATATGAAATGGATTTGCTTCAGTCGGTTTTTAAGATGGACGCATCGTTTTTGTATTATTTGCCGCTACTAGTTGACTTTATTGATACAAAAGATTTTGAATCGTTGCCTTCTTTTTCCCAACGAACGGATTTTGTGTTTATTGGTAATTTTTTGCATGAACCCAATTGGAATGCTGTTTTGTATCTGAAAGAAACGATTTGGCCAACTATTCGAAGAGAATTAACCGATGCTAAATTGAAAATATATGGCGCCTATCCGTCTCAGAAAGTCCACCAATTGCATAATCTCAAAGAGAACTTTTTGATAATGGGGCGCGCAGCCGATGCGAATATGGTGATAAGCGCCGCAAAAGTACTTTTGGCACCTTTGCGTTTTGGCGCGGGAATTAAAGGAAAATTGTTGGAAGCGATGCAACTAGGAACGCCTTCGGGAACCACTCCGGTTGGTGCCGAATCGATGAACGGCAATTATCCTTGGAATGGTTTTATAGAAGTAAATCCTGAGTTGTTTGCTTCTAAAGCCATTGCGCTTTACAATAATGAATCGCTTTGGAAGGAATCACAAAAAAACGGTGTTACAATTTTGAACAGTCGTTTTTTGAAGGAATCATTTGCACAGAATTTTATAGCGCATCTTGAAACTATTTATTCGCAATTAGAACAACATCGAAAAGCGAATTTTTTGGGCGGTCTTTTGCAACACCATACTTTGGCAAGTTCCAAATACATGTCACTTTGGATTGAAGAAAAAAATAAATAAAAAAGCCCCGAATTGATTTTCAAAACGGGGGCTTTGTTTATGTATAAAAAAACTTAGGCTAACATTGTAACTGGGTTTTCTATATATTGTTTTAAAGTTTGTAAGAACTGAGCACCCGTTGCGCCATCAATCGTTCTGTGGTCGCAAGCTAATGAAAGCATCATCGTGTTTCCAACTACAATTTGACCGTTTTTCACCACTGGTTTTTCTACAATAGCACCCACGGATAAAATGGCAGAATTCGGTTGATTGATTATGGAATTGAATTCGGTAATACCAAACATTCCTAAATTCGAAACTGTAAACGTGCTTCCTTCCATTTCTGCAGGTCCAAGTTTTTTGTTTTTGGCTCTTCCGGCCAAATCTCTAACACTAGATCCAATTTGTGACAAACTCATTTGATCTGTGAATTTTAAAACAGGAACAACTAATCCGTCTTCTACTGCAACGGCAACACCAATATTAACATGGTGATTGATTGTAATTGCTTCTTCGGACCATTGCGAATTCACTTTTGGATGTTTTTTCAATGCCATCGCGCAAGCTTTAATCACCATATCGTTAAAAGAAACTTTGGTATCAGGAACGGCATTAATGATGGTTCTTGATTTCATGGCGTCGTCCATTGTAACCTCAATAGAAAGATTATAATGTGGCGCTGTAAATAAAGATTCTGCCAAACGTTTGGCTATGATTTTTCGCATTTGCGAATTTTTGATTTCTTCTGTAAATGCTTGTCCCGCTGGAACAAATACTTTTGGTGCGGATTCTGTTTTAGCTACTTCCTGTGGTTGACTAGCAACATTGTGTTGACTTGTAGCTCCGTTAAAGTTTTCGACATCACTTTTAATGATGCGTCCATTTTCGCCAGAACCATTTATTGCCATCAGATTAATTCCTTTTTCTTCCGCTATTTTTTTAGCTAATGGGGAAATGAATATGCGTTCGTTTGAAGTTGATGCAGTAGTTTCGGCAACGGCAGTTGTTGGAGTAACTGCTTGTTCTTTGGCTGGAGCCAATACTGGAGCGCCTACTTTTTTATAATTTTCTGCAATTCCAGCAATATCAGTTCCTGCAGGTCCGATGATGGCTAAAACACTATCTATTGGTGCGGATTCTCCTTCATTAACACCTATGAAAAGTAACGTTCCCGATTGGAATGATTCAAATTCCATAGTGGCTTTGTCGGTTTCAATCTCCGCAAGAATATCGCCTTCGGCTACTTTATCGCCAATTTTTTTCAACCAAGTAGCAACGGTTCCGTCGGTCATAGTATCGCTCAAACGCGGCATTGTTACTACCACAACTCCTTTTGGCAAATTGGTTGTTGGTTGACTTGTGGTTATTGGTTCTAAAACGGTTTCTTTTGCCTCTGCGGAAACTTCCACTTTGGGATTTGGGTTATTCAATAAAGCTGAAATATCTTCGCCTTCTTTTCCAATAATTGCTAATAAAGTATCCACAGGAGCAGTTCCACCTTCGGGAATTCCAATGTGTAAAAGCGTTCCAGAATTGAAAGATTCAAATTCCATAGTTGCTTTATCCGTTTCAATTTCGGCAAGAATATCGCCTTCATTGACTTTATCTCCTACTTTTTTTAGCCAAGTTGCTACGGTTCCTTCGGACATCGTATCGCTTAATCGAGGCATTGTAATTACTGTAGCCATAGTAGATTATAATTTATGAGGAATGAATGGATAGTCTTTTTGGTCGTAAACCACATCGTATAATTGTTGTACTTCTGGAAACGGAGAACTTTCTGCGAATTCAGCACAGGCTTCAACTAACTCTTTTACCCGTTCGTCAATCGCTTCGATTTCGGCTTCGGTTGCATATTTTTTATCCATTATCACATCCAAAACTTGTGTGATTGGATCAATTTTTTTGTATTCTTCTACTTCATCTTTCGTACGATACAATTGAGCGTCTGACATAGAATGTCCTCTATATCGGTACGTTTTCATTTCTAAAAAAGTAGGTCCGTCTCCACGACGCGCTCTTTCGATTGCTTCGTGCATGGCTTCAGCCACTTTTACTGGATTCATTCCGTCAACCGGTCCGCAAGGCATTTCATAGCCCAAACCAAGTTTCCAAATATCTGAATGATTGGCCGTTCTTTCTACAGAAGTTCCCATGGCATATCCATTGTTTTCTACAATAAATACTACGGGTAATTTCCATAACATGGCCATATTAAATGATTCGTGCAGTGAACCTTGTCGTGCCGCGCCATCACCAAAATAGGTCATTGTTACGCCACCAGTTTCAAAATATTTATCGGCAAATGCAATTCCGGCTCCAACAGGAATTTGTGCGCCAACGATTCCGTGACCGCCATAAAATCCCTTTTCTTTAGAGAAAATATGCATCGAACCACCCATTCCTTTGGAAGTTCCAGTGGCTTTTCCAAGAAGTTCTGCCATTACCGCTTTTGGATCAACGCCCATCCCGATTGGCTGTACGTGGTTTCTATAGGCCGTAATCATTTTGTCTTTACTCAAATCCATCGCATGCAAAGCGCCTGCTAAAACGGCTTCTTGACCATTATATAAGTGAAGAAATCCTCTAACTTTTTGTTGAATGTAAAGCGCAGCTAGTTTGTCTTCAAACTTTCTCCAAAGTAGCATGTCTTCGTACCACTTTAAGTAAACTTCTTTTGTAATTTCTTTCATTTCTTTGTTTGCTAATGTATTTTGTATTGCCAATCGAATGTTATCATTTGATTAATAATACAAATTTGAGAAATGCAAAAATAGCATATTCCATTTAAGCATTAAAATTTAATTACCGATTTTTCTACTTTTTTATAAGAACTTTTTATCAAATGCCAAAGGAAGTAAATTTTTCAGGGAATCGGATTTGTATATTGCTCCAATTTCGCCCATAAAATAAATTTCAATTGGTGTTTCTTGTTTGAATTCATATTCAGCAATCGATTGTCGGCAGGCGCCGCAAGGAGGGATTGGTGCATCAGTTGTATTGGAATCGGAAGCCGCTGAAATCGCCATTTTAACGATTTTTGCATTTGGATAAACACTTCCTGCATGGTAAATGGCAACCCTTTCCGCGCACAATCCTGATGGGAAAGCAGCATTTTCTTGATTGGAACCCAAAATGATTTTACCATTATCTAATAAAATGGCGGTTCCAACTCTAAAATTCGAATAGGGAGCATAAGCATTTTTTCTTATTTCGACTGCCTCGTGCATTAAGGATTGAACGTCGTTTGGCAAGTCGGATAAGGAATCAAATGCTGTAAAAGTTGCTGTAATGTTTATTTCTTTCATATTTTTTGAGGAAAAAAAATCCAAACTTCTAAAAATTGAAATTTGGATTGTATAGCTATTAGTTACTAATCATTAATTGTTATCGTATTTGTCTCCGAAATTAATTGTTAGTGAAAAACGAAGCGTATTTTCTAAAGGATTTTGCACTTTGGATGATGAGAATAAATAGGAAACATCCACATTAATAGAAGTATATTTGAAACCAGCGCCTAAAGAGAAAAATTGTCTCGCACCTTTCATTGGACTTTCGTGAAAATAACCCAATCGCATTGCGAAGGAGTTTTGATAAGAATATTCGGCTCCAATAGAATAAGTGAATTCTTTAAGTTCTTCGCTAAATCCATCTGGTGCGTCATTAAAGGATTTGAAAATTCCAGAAACCCATCCAATCTTATTGTAATTAGCATTAGCGGTTGCTACACCATCTTCTCCTGTATCAGTCGTGTCCCCGTCTCCATTTAAATCTACGGCTAAAGGAATCTGAGGCGTTGGTACTAATAATTTATTGAATTCAACACTCGCCGTTACTTTGTTATATTCGTCAAAAATAAAATCAAATGCGCCTCCTAATTTCATTTGAGCGGGAAGAAAATTGGCATTAATTTCGGAGGATACCGAAGAATCATAATTGATTTTCGGCCCTAAATTCTGAAAATTAAAACCCAATCGGTATTTTCCATCAAAATCAGTAAATGCTTTTTCTTCGGATTGAAAGAATCCAGCGACATCAAATGCAAATGAAGTGGCTGCTCGGGTATCGTTTGTAGCGTCTTGAATTTTTAAGTTGGAACTAATAAATCGTCCGGCAACCGCCATCGAAAACTTGTCGCTTAGTTTCAAGGAATACGATAAATCCGCAGCAAATTCATTGGGCTTTACAACATTGGCAACATCGTCTACATTTTGTCGCAATTCAATTTCACCCAAACTAAAATAGCGAATACTTCCACCAAACGCACTTCTTTCGTTGATTCTATTATAATAATTCACTTGTCCTAAGGAAATATCATTGACCAATGCAGTTAAATATGGAGTATAACTAGAGGTAAATCCTTGCTTATCGCTTGAAAAGGCATATTTTGCTGGATTCCATTGTTGTGAAAAAGCATCGGCTGATGTTGCAACACCTTGATCTGCAAGACCCGCCGCTCTTGCATCGGATGCTATTAATAAAAAAGGAACTCCCGTGGTGATAACTCTTTGTGCTTCCTGCGCTTTTGAGATTTGTACAGCAGACAAACAAAGCAATAATATGGCTATTCTTTTCATTCTATTTTCAAAATTGATTAGACAAATATAGTATTTTATTAAAGGATTACCAATTTTTCAAACTTTTCGGATTTTTTATTAGTTAAAGTGGATTTTACGGTCAATTTATAAATGTAAACGCCTTTGCCAATTTTATCTCCAAAATCATCTCTTCCGTCCCAAGTAATTTCTCTAGACAGAAAGCCCTCTGTGGTAACGGTTTGGTTTTTTGTCCAAACGATTTTGCCGGTAATGGTCATGACTTGAACTTGAACATCCAAAGGCTCAAAAGGATGATTGTGTGTAAACCAAAATTGGGTATAACCAACAAACGGATTTGGGTAATTTAAAACATTTGTAAGTGTAACGTTATCGTCACCAAGAACCACGAATTGAATTTCTGACGTAATTTGGTTGTTATAAACGTCCCAAGCTTTGAAAGAAAGCGTATGCAATCCGAGGGCTAAATTCTTGAACGGAAATTGAAGTTTCCCTTTTTTATAATTATCCAATTCGGTTTCGTAATAGTCGTTTAATAAATATGGATTACTTTCGTCACCATCTAAAATACCCACAATATCATGACCAATTCCGCTTGCGGTATTGATCCCATTTTCATCTTCCAGAAAGGCTAGAAAGATAGGCGATTCGTTTGTGTTTCCGCCCGAAACGAAGGATTGATCGTTCATATACAATTTTACTTGTGGTGGTGTTGTGTCGGCGAGCGCATTGGCATTAATTCCGCCAATTTTTATGCCGTTGTCAAAACCCGATTTATCCAAAAGCGATTGGTCTTTTTTGGCATAAAAACTAATTCGTCCATTTCCGACAGGAATTTTAATATCTCTCGGAACTACAAATCCAAATTCAAATTGACCATTTGCAACCGAGGCATTTCCCCGAAAAATAGTTTCGCCAAGGGTATTAAAATTGATTGACGGACTAATATAATCATTGTTTAATGTGGCTTCAACCACATTTTTATCAAAAATAGTAATCGTTAAAGCACCATTATAATTGGCTATAGGATTGTTGTTTTCGTCGGTAACTTCTCCATTTATTTTTATAAAAGACAACGATTTGAAGTCGTCAATTGGTCCCGAAACGGGTGCGTCATTTATTTTTGTAAGATTGATTTTTGGTTTTGGAATGGCCAACATTATGGCTGGATCTCCGAGGTAAAAAACAACATTCACCGATGCATTTGGATTGCTATTTTTGGCTAATCGTAACGATTCCGCCATGGTAGAATATTCATTTGAATCATAAGAAAATAAATATTCAGATAGCTTGTCGTTGAAGTTCTCAGCCGAATATTGCCCAATTGATCTCGTAGTAGTAATCATAGAAATGGCGCCACCTTTTGGATTCCAATACGTATATTCTCCTGCGGTGGGGTGATACGGATTGTCAAATCTCGAAAAATCGCAAGTAATTGTAATGAAAAGCGGATAACGATATTGATTTTTTAAATTTTGACCGTCGGTTTTCTCCCAAATGCGTTCGCCGGAAAGTCCGTCTTCACCGCCGTGACCAAGATAATTAAATACCAATGATCCTTTTTCGAAGGCATTAAATAATTCTTCTCGCGCTTTTGGGTAGCGATATCCGCCAGAATATGCTTCTTGAACATAGGAATCCATTAGGATTTTTTTAATATTCAAAAAGGGTTTTTCGGCATACAAAACATCGGCCAATTGATTTTGTCTAAATTGCAAAGAAATATCCGAGTTTTTGTCGGAATCATCGGATATAAAAACGCAATTGTTGCGCCAATTTCCATAGGATTTGATGTCGTGGTATTCGATGACTTTATTCACCATTTCTTCTGCTTGTTGGACCGAACTTACAATCATTCTTCCAACCGCAATGTCAATTCCACCAAAATAATAAATGATATTTCCCTCATTGGCATCCATCAAACCAAAAAAATCATCCGAAGAAAAGGAAGATTCGCCCACAGTTAGGCTATTTAAAGCTTGATATATAGGAACGATATTGGTGTTGTTTGGAATTCGGTCTTTAAAATCGAAGGAAGCGTCCCCAAAAAGGTTGATGTATTTGACTTTTTTATCAGGCGAAGAGGCATTTTCATAAACATATTTGATGAAATTTCGAATCGCCGCCAAATCTTGTTTTCCAGAAGAAAATTCAGGATAAATGGTTTCTAACGTCACCACTTTTACATTCATTTGAGAATAATTTCGATGGAAATTGGCTAATTTTTCGGCTTGTGTTTTAAGAAATTCGGGTGTTATAATTAAATAGTCAACGTCTTGAAATTGATTGGAATTGTTTTTGAAAATGGTTCCCAACAAGTTTTGATTTGTAACTTTGGATTGTGAATCTTTAATTGGAGCATAAAAATCGGAACCGTCAACGGCAATGTATTTTCGCTGCGCACCCATATTGGCTTTAAATGAAAATGCATTTTGACCATTGTTTTCAATTTTTGTTACATTATATATATCAGTTATGTCCCAAACCGCATTAATTGTTGACGCATTTGATAATTGATAATCTCCAACACCGCTCGTTGAAGATGCATTAGTATATTGAAATCGAAATTGTTTGCCATAACCTTGAAGATTTCTTTTGGATTTTACAATAATATAATCCAAATAGCCATCGGAAGTCGGAACGCCACTATTATTATAGGTCAGTTTTACCGTTACAGCGTTCGATGCCGGAATAGTAGTGTTTTGGGGCAATGAATTGACTACTAATTCGGTTCCAGATCCCGAACTTAAAGCGGAAAAAGTTAAGGTTCCAATGGTCAGATTGTTGGCCTCAACCGCGAAGAAAGTTGGCGCAAAGGAAGCCGCACCTGCTGAAACTTGAATTTGTATTGGGATGGTCGGAACTACATTGGGAACACTGAAATTAAATTCTTGACTATTGTCGATGTTAAAATTTTCGCCAAACCATCTTCTTCCCGTTTTGGCAATGTTGAATTTGTCAATCTCATGAAATTGATAGTCGTCAAAAGTTGTAATTGCGAGTGAACTTGCATCTGTTGGTTGTTGTAAACTGGCAATTCGTTTTCCTTCATTTCCTTGGGATGTAACATAATAATAGGTTTTGTCGGCATATAAATTTACGTGTGTTTGGCTTTCGTCGTTCCAGTTGTCAACGCCTTCTGCATAAAAAAGAATGTAATCTTCGTTGTTGAATACGCCGTCATTTTCACCAATCAACTGAATCGCATTTTCCGCCAAATCAGATGGGTAAGAAGTGCTGTTTAATAAAGGCAACATACGTCCGCCATTGCCGTAAATTTTGATATTTCTGGGGTCAACATTAGTATTGAATCCTAATTGTTCTAGAAATCCTTTCGAAATTTTATAAACGCCCGATTTTTCAACGTAAAAACGATACCAATCGCCAGTTGCTAGTACAGAATTTGTAATATTGGTTGCGGTTTTTGATTGATAGGAATCTTTGGCCGATATATTGGCAAAGAAATAGGAAAAAGAAATTATTTTTTTGAAGGAATCTCCTTCTTTTATTATTGGCGAAAGCGAAATAAAGGCAAAGTTTTTATCTCTTGCGAGGGTGCTTTTTAAGGTTGCTTTTGCGCTTGTTGGAATTGCTTTACGATCCAAATCTCCAAGTTTTTCTATTGCAATTGTTTCGTAAACAAGATTTGTAATTTGAAGCGAATTTTCATCTACCGAGCCAGATTGTGGAAGATTAAGCAAGTAGGAAATGGTTTTTTTATAGGAATCAAAATAGAAACTATCTGATGAAAACTGGGGAACATTCATTTTATAAGAACCGAAGGAAATTTCGGTTTTTTCAATCCAATTAATACGCACTTTGCCTTTTTGTTGCGCAAAACAAGTGAGTGAAAACGAGAATAGTAATAAGGCAATTATATTTTTCATGAGAGTAGTCTAACGTAATTTGTTTTAAAATAGTATTGGAAGTAAAAATAAAGTTTTAAATACAATTTGATATACTATTTATTTAATTTTTGCGTTTTTATTTTGGTTCAATAACCAAAAGTTGAATTAATTTGAAATTTTATTAAAAAAAAGTATTGCAATTTAAGAGTAAATTATTACATTGCGGCACTAAATTTATTACCTATAACAAGTATGAAAGTAAACAAAATTATGCCTGTAAAATCTTTTCTAACACTAATAATAGTGATGGGGATAACCGTTAGTTGTTCTAAAATGTCGAATTCAACATCGTCTTCGTCTGCGACTGGATGGAAAATTAATGACAAAAAAGGAGGTTTTCAATTCAATGGCAAATACAAAAAGCAAGCAACAGCGCCAGGATTGGTTTTTGTTGAAGGCGGAACTTTCACAATGGGAAAAGTTCAAGATGACGTAATGCGCGATTGGAACAATACACCAAATCAACAACACGTGATGTCCTTTTATATGGACGAAACAGAAGTTACCAATAAAATGTATATGGAATATTTGGATTGGGTTAAAAACGTTTTTTCACCTGATGAAGAAAATTATAAAAACATATATGTAGGTGCTTGTCCAGATACATTAGTTTGGAGAAATCGTTTGGGATACACCGAAACAATGACCAATAACTATTTGAGACACCCAGCTTATTCAAGTTATCCTGTAGTTGGAGTAAATTGGATTCAAGCAGTTGAATTTGCAAAATGGAGAACCCAACGTGTCAATGAAAATACGTTAGAAAAAGAAGGCTATCTTAAAAAAGACGCAAAAATTACTGATGCAAAAGCAGAAAGTACTTTTGATACCGAAACCTATTTGAATGCCCCAAGTAAAACTTTTGGTGGCGACGAAAAAATTGTACTAAGAGGAAAAAAAGGGTCAATGTCAAAAGCAAAAGGTGGAAAAGATGCGAAACAACCTAAAAATGTTTATGCGCAACGTTCCTCTGGATTACTTCTCCCAGAATACAGACTTCCAACAGAAGCCGAATGGGAATATGCCGCTGCCGCAGATATAGGACAAAGAGAATATAACATATACAAAGGTCAAAAGAAATACCCTTGGTCTGGGAGTTACACCCGTTCTGCCAAACGACAAGTTAAAGGAGATCAATTGGCTAACTTTAAACAAGGAAAAGGAGATTACGGAGGAATAGCAGGTTGGTCTGATGATGGAGCTGATATTACACAGGTTGTAAAATATTATCCACCAAACGATTATGGATTGTATGATATGGCTGGAAACGTAGCCGAATGGGTTGCCGATGTTTACAGACCTATAATTGATGATGAAGTGAGTGATTTTAACTACTTTAGAGGAAATATTTATACAAAAAACAAATTAGGCGATGATCGAAAAGCTGAAGTAGTTACGGCTGAAAACATTAAATATGACACGTTGCCTAACGGAAAAATTATTTCAAGAAATGTTCCAGGACAAATCGCTCAAATCCCTGTTGACGAAAACGAAACTTATTTAAGACAAAATTTCTCTACATCAGATAATAGAGATTATCGTGATGGAGAAAAACAATCGTCAAGAAATTTTAAAGGTTCTGTTTCTGATGAAGGCGCTAGTTTAAAAGATACCAAAAGAATGTATGATGCTCCAATTCATAATGTTACTACAGATAGTTTAGGAAACATGGTTAGAAAATTTGACACTTCTACCAAAAGAACAACGCTAGTTAATAACGATGTTAGAGTTTATAAAGGAGGTTCATGGAAAGACAGAGCTTATTGGTTAGATCCAGCACAAAGACGCTATTTTCCTCAAGATATGGCAACAGACTATATCGGATTTAGATGTGCTATGTCAAGAGTGGGGCCAAAAGCAGATAAAAAGAAAAAACCGAGAAACTAATCTAGTTTAAATAATTTATAAAAGCCCTTTAATTAGGGCTTTTATGGTTTAACACCTATTTTTAAATGGACATTAATCATATTCATAGTTTATTTCTAAAATGCAATTCAATTTCTATAGATACTAGAAAAATTGAAGCTAATTCGTTTTTTGTTGCCATAAAAGGCGATCGATTTGACGCCAATACGTTTGCAAAAGAAGCCCTTGAAAAAGGCGCGCTTTATGTCATTATTGACAATCCAAAATACTTTATCGACGAAAGAACACTAGTTGTTGACGATAGTTTAACCGCCCTTCAGGAATTGGCCAAATTTCATCGAACGTATTTAAATTTGCCAATTATCGCCATAACAGGAAGCAACGGAAAAACTACAACCAAAGAATTAATACAAGTAGTATTGTCCAAAAAATACCATACAAAAGCCACGATTGGCAATTTGAACAATCATATTGGCGTTCCTTTAACGCTGCTTTCATTTACCAAACAAACCGAAATTGGAATCGTTGAAATGGGCGCAAATCATCAAAAAGAAATCGAATTTTTATGCGCTATTGCCCAACCCGATTTTGGTTATATTACCAATTTTGGAAAAGCACATCTTGAGGGTTTTGGAGGATTAGAAGGCGTTATAAAAGGAAAATCAGAAATGTATGAATATCTTATTTCCAACGAAAAACTCATTTTTGTCAACCTAGATGATGTAATTCAAGTTGAAAAAACTACAAACGCAAAAACCCATACTTTTGGGCTTAATAAATTGGAGGCCGCTGTAAACATTTCTGAAATTAAGGCGAATCCTTTTGTATTGATAACGTATCAAAATGAAGTAATTGCTTCCAATTTAATTGGTTTGTACAACGCTAATAATATTTCGGCAGCAATCACCATTGGAACTTATTTTAACGTATCACTTCCTGAAATTAAAGAAGCGATTGAAGGCTACATTCCCGAAAATAATCGTTCCCAATTGATTAAAAAAAATTCAAACGAAATTATTTTAGACGCCTATAACGCCAATCCAAGTAGTATGGCGGTGGCAATTGCAAATTTTTTACAGCTCGAAAAACCATTAAAAGTGGCGATTTTAGGCGACATGTTTGAACTTGGCGAAGAAAGCCGAGAAGAACATAAAGGCATTCGGAATTTGCTTTCTAATGAATCTCAGGTAACTACTTTTTTTATTGGAAATGATTTTTATCAAAACAAAATAGATAAAGAAAACCTTCATTTTTATGAAACGTTCGAAGCGTTTTTGGTCGATTTCAAAAAGCTACAATTTGAAAATCACACGATTTTAATTAAAGGTTCGCGCGGAATGGCAATGGAACGAATTTTAGAATTTTTATAAAAAAAGCACTTATTTTCCTTCCGCTTTTTGTTTCTTTTCGATATCTTTTATCAAATCGATGTAGTTTTCAAAAATTATTTTTTTGGCTATTATCGTTTTGTTTTTGTCTAATAGGAAAAAAACAGGAGTTTGAACTACGTTATATAAGGTCTGAAAATCAACTTCTTCTTTCGTATAATTTCCTGTAATAACACTTGGAGGATAAACATTAATCCATTCTTCTAGCTTTTCTTTTTCAATAAATTCTTTCCATTTTACATTTTCTTTTGGGTTGTTATTGATGGCAAAAACCTTAATTCCCTTAGCTTTCCAATCTTTGTTATAAATAGCAATCATTTTTGGGATTTCTTTTGCGCAATGCCCACAGGTTGGATCCCAAAAGGCAACAACAATATAAGGCGCTTGAATATCATATAAATCGATTCGTTTTTCGTCCAATGTCGTCATAAAAAGATTAGTCGCTTTGTCTCCAACTTGAATGTGTTTAAGGCATTTTTCCTGATATTTAAAGAACTCTTTTTGTTCCAATTTCAACCAATCATATTCTTTGTTTTTGAAGTATTTTTCATTAATATTTAAGAAAACACGGTCCATTCCCATAATTTTTGGATCGACATATTTATTGACAAAATAAAGACTTAAATACTTAAACATATCGCCATTTTTATTACCACAATTCTCTAAAATAGCAAAAACTTCCTTCGTAACTTCTTCCGGCGTTTGAACCACAAACGTATTGAAATAATTCTCCATTTTGTTTTCTAAAAACGGTGTTCTAATAATTCGTTCGTCGCTTAAGTCAATGTCTTTGAAGTAGTTGGTTTTCAAAAAATCAATACTGTCTTTTTTGGTAGCCAATTTTGTTGCTGAGGGTAAATTCGAAAAATCATCTATCGGCCTTGTCAACAGAAACAAAAGCGCTAATGTATTTTTGTTTTTTTCGATGTAGGAATTTTTATAATTGGTGATTTCTGTTTGAAGCGCAACAATGTTATTTTTCACCGTCAAACTGTCTTTTTTAGATTTTTGTTCGGCCAATGAAGTTTTATAAGTAGCAATTCTATCAAGATTGGATTTTATAAAAAGATTGAAAGCTTGAAAATTAGAATTCAGCGGCGAATTTTCAATAATGGTATTTTTCGGGTCCAATAGATCTGGAAGAATGATAAATTGTTGCTTTTCATCCATTAAGAATTCGGTTACAATTTTTTTGTCTTTGTCCACCAGCATATAAATACCTTCGACGTATTTTTCATTTTTTTTGAAATTGACTTTTCCGTCTTTGGTTGCAACAACGGAATCTAAAAGTGTTTGGTATTTCCCATAATTCCCAGCCAAGTAATATTTATTGTTTTTAAAATCATCCGATTTAAATTGTATCGAACAATTGTCTTTTGAAGCGTTTTTTTGAGCAAAACCAATAAAGAAAGTAAGTAATAAAAGTGAGGCACAAAGTTTCATTTTCATAA
>CAIMBK010000021.1 GCA_903839195.1 uncultured Bacteroidota bacterium
AAAACGGGTTTTTTGCCAATCACGCCTTCGCCATCAACCATTTCCATGCTGGTTAATGAGTCGAAGATTTCCCAATGCCGCGTAATGAGTTGAACGGAATCTTTGCTGTGATTTTCGATGGTGATTTCATAACTAAAGGCAAAATGCATTTTGTAGTTTTTGAAGTAAGTGCCTTCAAAACTAGTTAAAACAGAAATTTTTATCCCTCTTGTAATTTGTGTTACCATATTTATAGCGATGAATTTTTTATTCTTTTCAAATTTACAAAATTTTGTAAATGAATTTACGTTTGTTCATAAAAAATTAATTGATAATATCTTCTGAATTTGCCACTCCTTTTCCGATAATTCGGTCGTAACGCTTTCCGTTTTCCCGATAATAGACAATGACAAAATAATCGTTTTCGGTTTGATAATAATTGCCATCAACGGCATTTTCATAATCAATTTTTCCTTCTTTATTGGCCAAAACATATTGAAAGTTGGTGAATCCTTGTTTTATCATTATCGCTTTTTCATAAATTCCTTTATCTTCATTAAAATCCATTTTGTTTTCTGGCGAAAGCAAATAATTATTGAACATTCCAGTTATGTAAATGTCTTTATCTACATATAGATTTGGATTGGAAAGGCTAAAAAATACCCAGATATAATCGGATTCGATATCGCTTTTTTCGGCATTAATTCGGTTTGGAATGAAGTTGCCATTATCATCCGGAAAATAAGTATAAGGGCTTCTTCCGCGAGCTAAACTAGTATACAAATGCGAATTGTAAACGCCATTACTTGAATCAACAAAACTTACGTTATTGGAAACCGCTCGAGCATCTTTGTTTTCAAAATAGAGAAATTCATTTCCGCCCCAAAATTGGGTTTCTTTATCATATTTATAAATCAAATCATTGCCAATCGTATACATTGGTTTGATATTTTTAATGGCGGAGTTCAATTGGCCGTTTTGCATCAATACAACTTTCACGTTTTGTAACGGACTTTGAAATGAAATTACCGATGATTTGATTGTAAAATCTAGATTTTGTTTGGTATTGACCGCGTCCATATTTCGGGCTCTTTTTACTGCCAACGGAACGGTTGCCAATTCTTCGGTCAGCATGAATTTTCTTGAAAAAACAATTTCTCTGTCTTCATTTAAAATGCGCAAAATATAATTGCCACTTACAAGAAACTGCGTGTTTTTATTGGGAAATGATAATTGATAATGCGAATAAATTTGCAACGTATTAAAGGAATTTGTGTAATCTTGAATACGAATACCATCAAATCCGCGGATGTATTCATTTTTTACTAAATCGGACGGCGACCAATCGTAATTGTAATGCACAATTTCGTAATAATAATTGGCTTCATTACCAAAAAGATCATCAAATTGAATTTGGAAATTTTCGTATAATCCAAAAAGCGGAATAGTATTTTGCCCATTTTGAATAAAAGCAACCGACTTAATATTGAAAGGCGGAACGACTTCATTTTCTACTTGCGCGAAAGAATAAAAGGAAACCAAAAACAATACGAAAGGTTTCAAAAGTGCATTTTTCATGATTTGGATTTTGACTTTGGTAAATATAGGAAATTATTAGAACCAAAAATAACCCTCGAAAAATATGTTTTTTAGATTATTTGAAACAAACTGGAATAATTTCGCCTTTTGCCAGACAATATTTTTCGACTAATTCTACCGTGATTTTATTTGTATAATCTTCTTCAATAACTTGAAAACCAACACTTCGTAATTTGTCAAAATAATCACGACCGTAAATTCGAACGTGGTCGTATTGTCCAAAAATAGCCGCGCGTTCTTTTTGATCGGTGATAGAATCGTCCGAAAAAGTCGTGGCCCGATTCAAATCTTGAGGAATTTGAAAAATGCCCATTCCACCGGGTTTCAATACGCGAAACAATTCTTGCATCGCTTTTGTATCATCTGGAATGTGTTCCAAAACATGATTGCATAAAATGATGTCATAGGAATTATCGTCAAAAGGCAAATTACAAATATCAGCTTTTACATCGGCAAGTGGCGAAAACAAATCGGTAGTTGTATAATCGATGTTTTTTTGATTTCTAAAAAGGGTGTAAAAAGCTTGTTCGGGAGCAAAATGAAGCACTTTTAATACTGAACTCGTTTGAGTATCTCTTAATTTGAAGCTTTTAGGATGTTTAACAGAAGAATCTGAATCAAGTTCAGATTGAAAAAAATCGGTTTCATTATTTAGAAATAACCAAAGTAAACGATGTCTTTCTAATGACAATGTGCTCGGCGAAAGCACGTTATTTCTTTGCGTTCCATAACCATAAGGCAGAAACATCTTGAAACTTTTTCCGTCAATTGGGTCTGTAAATTTTGTTCCTTTTAATAAAAAAGCCAAAACAGGTCGCGCCACATAACTCAACCGAATTAATATTGGTCGCGGAATAGTATTTAGGATTATTTTGAAGATTTTTTTCATGCTATTTTAAAGGGCACTTTTCTAAATTCATCTTCTTCATTGCTAACAATTCCTAGCGCTTCATTCACATAAGCAAAAGTAGAAAGCAATTCGGGTTTTCCATCAATAATGGCCACATCGTGTTCAAAATGGGCGCTTGGTTTTCCGTCGGCAGTTAGAATGGTCCAACCGTCTTTTAATTGTTTGATGTTTTTGGTTCCCATATTAATCATGGGTTCAATGGCAACGACCATTCCTTCCAAAAATAGTTTTCCGCGACCGCGTTTTCCATAATTAGGCATCTCGGGATCTTCGTGCATTTTTTGACCCAATCCATGACCAACTAATTCGCGAACCACACCATATCCGTGTGATTCAGTATATTTTTGAATGGCACTTCCAACATCTTCCACACGATTTCCTATTTTGAATTCGCGGATGCCAACATATAAGGATTCTTTAGTAACTTGTAATAGCTTTTTGGTTTCAGGAGCCACTTCGCCAATCTCGAAAGAATAAGCGTGATCGCCATGATATCCGTTTTTGAAAGCACCGCAATCTACCGAAATCACATCGCCACTTTCCAAAGGAATGTTGTTTGGAATTCCGTGAACTACTTGTGCGTTTGGACTCATGCAAAGCGAATTAGGAAACCCATATAACCCCAAAAAACTTGGAACCGCACCATGATCACGAATAAATTCTTCGGCCAGTTTGTCTAAATATAAGGTGGTCACGCCAGGTTTAATTTCCTTGGCAATCATTCCTAATGTTTTGGAAACGATTAAGGCACTTTCGCGCATTAATTCAATTTCTTCTCGGGATTTTTGGATAATCATAATCTACTTTTCAGATTGCAAAAATACAATTAAAAACGGAAAAAAGTACGTTTGCATTTTATGAGTTTTGTCATATTTTAATTTAAATTAGAGGATTACTTTTGCTTAAATAATTTATTGGTATGGGAAAATATGTTTCAGCGGATGAGGCTGTAAAAATCGTAAAATCAAATGATCGAATTTATGTTCAAGCGGCTGCAGCAACACCAACGGTTTTAACCAAAGCAGTTTCAGAAAGAGCCAGCGAGTTACGAAATATTGAGATTTGTCATTTGCACACCGAAGGCGATGCGCCTTATGCTAATCCGGATTTGGCAGCGAGTTTTCATGTAAATTCTTTTTTTATTGGCAAAAACGTCCGACATACATTGGCCGCTGGAAATGGATCCTACACGCCAGTTTTTTTGAGTGAATTGCCCCATTTATTCCGAAAAAAAGTGCTTCCGTTGGATGTGGTTTTCATTCATGTTTCGCCACCCGATATTCATGGATATTGTTCCCTTGGCGTTTCGGTGGAAGCTACTTTGGCGGCCATTCAAAATGCAAAAACCGTTATTGCTCAAGTAAATCCGCAAATGCCGCGAACCTTTGGTGATGGTATTTTGCATTTGTCCGAAATTGATTATTTGGTTGAGGTTAATGTGCCCATTCACGGCCATGAAATGGAACCCATTTCTGCATTAGAAGACAGAATTGGTTCGCATATTGCTTCGTTAATCGACGATAAAAGTACGCTTCAAATGGGAATTGGCTCCATTCCAAATGCTGCTTTAACTAAATTGACAAACCATAAAGATTTAGGTTTACACACCGAAATGTTTTCCGATGGCGTGATCGATTTGATTCAAAGCGGGGTTATTAATTGCAACTTCAAAGGAACGACTCGAGGACGAGTTTTGGCTACTTTTTTGATTGGTTCCAAACGGTTGTATGATTTTGTTCACGATAATCCGTTTATCGAAATGAAGGAATCATCGGCGGTAAATGACACGGCACGAATTCGAAAAAACCCAAAAATGGTTGCCATCAATTCGGCAATAGAAGTAGATGTTACGGGTCAGGTTTGTGCCGATTCTATTGGTGCAAGAATGTATTCTGGCGTTGGCGGTCAAATGGATTTTATTCGCGGTGCTTCTTTAAGCGATGGCGGAAAAGCGATTATTGCACTTCCATCAATTACCAAAAATGGCGAAAGCCGAATTGTTCCTTTTTTGAAACAAGGAGCGGGTGTGGTTTCAACGCGTTCGCACGTGCAATATATTATTACCGAAAACGGTATTGCCGATTTGTACGGAAAAACTTTGAAACAACGCGCCGTTGAAATGATCAAAATTGCACATCCCAACCACCAAGAGTGGATTGAGAAAGAATATTATAATTTGGTGAATTTCAAATGCTAAAAAAAAACACCACAGTAAGCTGTGGTGTTTTTAAATTCAGTCTTTTTTGCTTAATTACAATTTACAAAATCTGCCGCAGTATATCCAGCGCATTCTGCAACACAAGCATTAGGAAAATTTATAACTACGCCACCAACATCAACACAAACAGGGTCGAAGACTTGCGGACAAATACAATTTGAGTCGTTGCAATTATTATTCATTTCTGAGAATTCATATTGATTATTGATTTGAACAATGGTATTATCATAATTTACTGAAAATGGATAAACAAAATCAACAATAAAATTATTTTCGTTTTCATCTTGAAATAAAGTAAAGATATCTTGGTCATTATTAATAACTATGGTTTCATTATTACTGATTAGTAATGAAAATGGATAAACAAAGGAATAACATGGTCCTGAGACAGCATAATCATCATATGTTTCAATATCACAATTATTTATCACATCCCAAAAAGCGGCTTCAGTTGTAATGGTAACAGGCGTAGTACTTCCAGAAACTAATACGTCAAACGGGAATGCGATTGCATTAATGTACAATTCACTTGTTTCATTTCCGAGTAGATTAATCAGCTCTTCTTGATTTAAAACACTTACCGTGTTTCCATTACTATAGGAAAGCGTCAAAGGAAAAACAAACTCAAAGCACATATCCGAATCTGTATTAGCGCTTTTGCCACTAATATTATTTGTTAATTTAATTTCGTTTAAAAAAATCCGTAAAGCAGAACTTTTTTGAGTAGCAACTGTATTCTCACTGTTTGAACAAGATTGAAAAACGGAGGCGAAAATGCTAATAAATAACAATAAATATTTAATTTTTTTCATA
>CAIMBK010000022.1 GCA_903839195.1 uncultured Bacteroidota bacterium
ACTATTGTTGCCCTTATAATTTCTTGTAACAAAGCGGGAGATAATGAATATATCATTTCAGGCACAATAAAAGGAATTGCAAATGGCAAAACCGTAACCTTGGAAAAACAAGACGAAACAGGACAATTAAAAACTATTGCCACAGTAAAAATTCAAAATGGAAAATTTACTATCAAAGGATCGGCAAAAGAACCAGAAATACATTTGCTTCAAGTAGAAACCGTTCAAGGAAAAGTGCCATTAATTCTTGAAAATGGTGATATTGATGTTGTTGTGGATAAAGATAGTATTCAAAAATCAACTTCGACAGGAACTTATAATAATGATGAGTTTGCAAAATTCAACACAGATGCACAAAAAATCCAAAAGGATTTGCAGAAAAAAATGATGAAATTTCAAACAGCAAACATGCAAAAAATGCAAGATGCTCAAAAAAACAAAGACACTGCAGCAATCAATAATTTGATGAAAGAATATCAAACCATTCAAAAATCAGGAATGGATTTTTACATTGTTTATGCCGAAAATCATCCTAAAGCGCTTATTTCTGCTTTAATTGTTGACAGCATGTTAAACGACCCAGAAGTTGATCTTAAAAGAGTTAAGAAAATATTTAACAATTTTGATGCTGATTTGAAAAAATTAAAACCAAGTAAATCCATCAAAACGAAACTGGATGCCATCGAAAAACCACAAACCAAAGTTGGCGTGGAAGTTGGAAGCATTGCTCCAGATTTTTCTGCACCAAATCCAGAAGGAAAAACAATTTCATTGAAAGAATCATTAGGAAAAGTAACCATTGTTGATTTTTGGGCTTCTTGGTGTTCGCCATGTAGAGCTGAAAATCCAAGTGTGGTAAAAATTTATAATCAATTTCATTCGAAAGGGCTTAATATCATTAGCGTTTCTTTAGACAAAGACGCTACGAAATGGAAAGAAGCCATTGCAAAAGACAAATTAACTTGGCCACAAGTTTCAAATTTAAAATATTGGCAAGAGCCAATTGCGTTAACTTATGATGTAAAATCAATTCCAGCAACTTTTTTACTGGACGCCAGCGGAAGAGTGGTTGCAAAAGATTTACGTGGCGAAGAATTAACTGCCAAAATCATCAGCTTATTGCAAGGAAAATAATCCTATAAATACCATTTATATAAAATCTCCCTAGTGGAGATTTTTTTATTTAATTCAGTGCCAATGGGTTAAAAAAAGTCAGTAAATTAAGTACTTTATTAATTTGGAAACACCGAAACAGTTTCTATATTTGCAACCGTTTGAGAGGAATTTATACTTCTTTTTGAGTTGGGGAGATACTCAAGCGGCCAACGAGGGCAGACTGTAAATCTGCTGTGTAAACTTCGCAGGTTCGAATCCTGCTCTCCCCACTTTATTGCAAAAAAAATCCCGAAACAATTCGGAATTTTTCTATTTTTAAAAACCACTTTCCTATTCTAAAACAAAACTCACACTCACATTGGCAGTAACCGTAATTTCCCCAATAGCTAAAGTCTGTCTTGGTGAACCATTGTTTTGAATTCCCATTTTCATTACCGATTTATCATACATTGGTTCTGGGAAATATCCATGTGAATTATCTGCAATAGTAAGCGCTTTTCCGACCTTTTGTCCTAAAGTTGTCGCAAAGTCTTCGGCTTTAAGTTTGGCTTGTTTAATGGCTAATTTACGTGCTTCCGAAAGATATTGTTCCAGTTTTGACGACTGGAATTCAACAACATCAATTCGGTTAATTCCCGCATCAATCAAACCATCAATAACATAATCATACTGCGAAAGGTCTTTTAACAGTATTTCAATGGTTTGTGTTGCGTTGTAATTTCGCTTCTTAACTTGATAATCAAATTCAGGATTCAAAGAAATTCGTTTTGTTTGAACATCCTCGGTTGGGATTTTGGCTTTTTTAATAAATTTTATAACTTCCGAAATAGCAATGTCATTTCTTTTTTTGACATCGGCGGCATCATTTCCTTTGGTTTCGGTCGTTACCGAAATAAAAACTTGATCTGGAACTATTTTTATTTTTCCTTCTCCTGAAACTGAAATTTGAGGAATAACTTTAACTTCTTGCGAATGGATAAAGGCACAGAACAACAAACTGACTAATAATACTGCTTTTTTCATGGTGTGTTTATTTTATAATTTATTTCAATATGTTTTCAAAAGTTATGCCATTTATAACTTCCCTAATTTTTCCAAAACAAATAACAAAACGATTGGAATAGCTAATAAAAGAACCATTTCTATATTATCAACAAACATATTTGGTTTTGCAATTAACGTAAGTACATAACCTCCTATTGCCCCGCCAAAATGTGCTGTGTGACCAATATTATCTCGTTTGGCTTTCATTCCATAAATAGAATACAACAAATAACCAATTCCAAAAATATAAGCCGGAATTGGAATTGGAATAAAAAACAAAAACAAACTCATATCGGGCTGCAATAAAATAGCCGAATACAAAACCCCGGTTACAGCTCCAGAAGCGCCAATTGCGCGATAGGAATAATCATTTTTATGAAACAACAAAGTCAGTAAACTTCCAAAAATTAAACTGGCAGCATAGACTAAACCAAATGTGAAATTTCCTAAAAAACCATAAACTATGGGTGCGAAAATATAAAGCGTCAGCATATTGAAGGCCAAATGAGCAATATCAGCATGTAAAAAGGCGGAAGAAATCATTCTAAATTGTTCGCCAGCGCGAATACTTCCAATATGAAATTCAAATTTTCGAAAGAAATTTAAATCTTCAAATCCTTTGAAACTAACAATAACTGTAATCGCAATAATGACAATAAGTAAAATATTCATAGTATGATTCAATTTGTTTTGTAAAAATAGAAATACTTTCGTTAGCTTTTGTTAATTCTCCGATTATAAATATTGATTAAAATGTATATTTGTAAAAAAATCAATAATGCAGTTTTTAGTTTATATTTTTCTTTACCCGTTTCTTTGGTGTCTATCAATTTTGCCGTTTCGGGTTTTATATCTTTTTTCTGATGTTGCCTATTTTATTTCCTACTATATTTTTGGTTATAGAAAAAAAACGGTTCGGGAAAATCTTGCCTTGGCTTTGCCCCATCTTTCGGATAAAGAGCGATTGATTATTGAGAAAAAATCGTTTCGAAACATGTGTGATATTTTCCTTGAAATGATTAAAACAATGTCCATATCGGAAAAAGAAATCAATAAAAGATATGTTTTTAAAAATTTTGAGGTTTATCAAGAATTAGAGAAAAAACAAAAAAGCATCGCCCTTTTTTGTGCGCATTATGCTAGTTATGAATGGGCTGTGTCGATAAATTATAAAGCTACTTTCCAAGGTTATGCCATTTATAAAAAAATTAATAATGCCTATTTTGACAAATTGGTTCGGGATATTCGTTCTAAATTCAAAGCTACATTAATTACAACTAAAGAAACAATTCCAATAATTATAGAAAATAATAAAATAAATAAATTGGGACTTTATGGGTTTGCGAGTGATCAATCACCAAAAATAACTTCTGTTTTTTATTGGAAATCCTTTATGGGAATCGAAGTTCCTATTCATACAGGCGCTGAAATGCTAGCCAAAAGATATAATATGAATGCGATTTTCTTGCGAACAAAGAGAATAAAAAGAGGGTATTATGCGGCTACATTTGAAGTGCTTTCAGAAAACACGAGCATTGTTCCTGATTATGAATTAACGGATAAGTTTATAGAACTCGTTGAAAAACAGATTTATGAAGCGCCTGAACATTATTTATGGACACACAAACGTTGGAAACACCGACGCTAATTTTTATTATAAAATATCCAAACTTCCTTTTCCTTCTCGGATTACAATGGGTTCATTTTCAGACAAATCTATTATGGTTGAACCAATATTATCGCCATAGCCACCATCAATTACAACGTCTACCAACTCTTGCCATTTTTCAAAAATAAGTTCAGGATCCGTCGAATATTCTAAAACGGCATCGTCATCGTGAATGGAAGTTGAAACGATTGGATTTCCTAGTTTTCGAACAATTTCCAAGGCAATTTCGTTGTCTGGAACACGAATCCCAACGGTTGTTTTCTTCTTAAATTCCTTCGGAAGATTATTGTTTCCTGGCAGAATAAATGTATACGGTCCTGGCAAAGCGCGTTTTAAAATTTTAAAAGTAGCGGTGTCAATTTGTTTCACATAATCAGAAATATGACTTAAATCGGAACAAATAAACGAAAAATTGGCTTTTTCTAACTTTACGCCCTTAATTTTAGCAATGCGTTCCAAAGCTTTGGTATTCGTGATATCACATCCCAACCCGTAAACTGTGTCGGTTGGATAAATCACCAAGCCGCCATTTTTCAATACATCAACCACTTTTTTGATGGCGGCTTCGTTAGGGTTTTTTTCGTATATTTTAATGAATTGTGCCATAACTAATTTAAGATTTAGCTCCT
>CAIMBK010000023.1 GCA_903839195.1 uncultured Bacteroidota bacterium
GAGTGTGTCAAAGCTAATTTACGTTTTTTAGATTTTTTAGTCAAAATATGACTTTTGAAAGCATGCTTTCTTTTGATCTTTCCAGAACCAGTAACTTTGAATCGTTTCTTGGCGCTAGATTTGGTTTTCATTTTAGGCATTTTTCCTAGTTGTTTTTAATTTATTCTTACTTACTTATCTTTTAGCTTTTTGCATTTAGCTTTTAGCTTTTGGCTAACGGCTATAAGCTTAGCTTATTTTTTCTTTTTTGGAGCGATGAACATAATCATTCGCTTTCCTTCAAGTACCGGCATTGCTTCTACTTTTCCAAATTCTTCTAAATCGGTTGCTAATCGTAATAATAAGATTTGCCCTTGATCTTTATAGATGATAGAACGTCCTTTAAAGAAAACAAACGCTTTCAATTTGGAACCTTCTTTCAGGAATTTTTCAGCATTTTTCCTTTTAAACTCATAATCATGTTCGTCGGTCTGAGGACCAAAACGAATTTCCTTAACTACAATTTGAGTAGATTTTGCTTTAAGCTCTTTTTCACGTTTCTTTTGCATGTAAACGAACTTTTTATAGTCCATAATCTTACATACAGGTGGTTCTGCATTTGGAGAAATCTCAACCAAATCGAGTTCTAACTGATCTGCTAAACGCAAAGCGTCGGCTGTTTTGAAAACTCCTGGCTCAACATTTTCTCCCACAAGACGTACTTCTGGCACACGAATTAAATTATTAATTCGATGCGCATCCTTTTTTTCTACTCGAGGTTGATACCCTCTATTGCTTCTTATTGCTATGGCTTTATTATTTTAAGTTAAATGTTAAATACTTTTAATGTTTTATTGACTTCTTCATTCACAATGGAAGCAAATTCTTCTATTGAAACGCTAATATTGCCTTTTCCTTCCTGTCCATGACGACGGATAGAAATGGTTCCGTTTTTCTCTTCTTCCTCGCCTACAATCAACATAAACGGGGTTTTCTGCATTTCAGCATCTCTAATTTTCTTACCGATTGTTTCATTTCGGTTGTCAATTAGGGCGCGAATTTCGTGATTTTCTAGCAGATTTAAAACTTTTTTCGCATAATTTTCATATTTCTCGCTTAAAGACAGGATTATAGCCTGTTCCGGCATCAACCAAAGTGGGAAATTTCCAGCGGTATGTTCCAATAAAATTGCGATAAATCGTTCCATCGATCCAAAAGGCGCTCGGTGAATCATCACGGGTCTGTGCAATTCATTATCAGAACCTTTATATGTCAATTCAAAACGCTCTGGAAGATTGTAATCTACCTGAATCGTTCCTAGTTGCCATTGTCTTCCTAAAGCATCTTTTACCATGAAATCCAATTTCGGACCATAGAAAGCGGCTTCCCCATATTCAACAACGGTATTTAATCCTTTATCGGCAGCAGCGTTGATAATTGCGTTTTCGGCTTTTTCCCAATTTTCATCAGAACCTATATATTTATCTCTGTTTTCTTTATCTCGCAACGAAATCTGAGCTGTAAAGTTTTCAAATCCTAACGAACTAAAAACATACAAAACCAAATCAATTACTTTTTTAAACTCTTCATCCAATTGTTCCGGCGTACAAAAAATATGCGCATCATCTTGAGTAAATCCTCGAACACGCGTTAAACCATGTAATTCGCCACTTTGCTCATAGCGATAAACCGTTCCAAATTCAGCATATCGTTTCGGCAAATCTTTATAAGACCAAGGTTTTGTGTTGTATATTTCGCAATGGTGCGGGCAATTCATCGGTTTCAATAAAAATTCTTCTCCCTCGGCTGGCGTACTAATCGGCTGAAAACTATCTGCACCATATTTTGCATAATGTCCCGAAGTGACATACAATTCTTTCTGACCAATGTGTGGCGTTACCACTTGCTCGTAACCTGCTTTTTTTTGTGCTTTTTTCAAAAATTGTTCCAACCGATCCCGTAATGCCGCTCCTTTTGGCAACCACAATGGCAATCCTTGTCCAACTTTTTGTGAAAACGCAAACAATTCTAATTCTTTTCCTAATTTTCTATGATCGCGACGCTTGGCTTCTTCTAATAATTCTAAATAATCCGTCAAATCTTTTTGTTTCGGGAATGAGGTTCCGTAAACGCGAGTTAATTGCTTGTTTTTCTCATCACCACGCCAATAAGCGCCAGCAACACTCATTATTTTCATCGCTTTGATAATACCAGTATTCGGAATATGGCCACCACGACACAAATCTGTAAATGTAGAATGGTCACAAAACGTAATCGTTCCGTCTTCCAAATTCGAAATCAATTCCGTTTTATAAACGTTGTCTTTATAAACTTCCAAAGCTTCAGCTTTCGAAACAGGTCGCAATTTAAATTCATGTTTTTCTCTCGAAATTTCCAAAACACGGTCCTCAATTTTCTTAAAATCAGCATCCGTTATTTTATGATCTTCAAAATCAACATCATAATAAAAACCATTCGAAATAGCAGGTCCAAGGGTTAATTTAATTCCCGGGTACATTTCTTCCAAAACCTGAGCCATCACGTGCGAAGTCGAATG
This sequence comes from uncultured Bacteroidota bacterium, assembly GCA_903839195.1. Taxonomy (GTDB): domain Bacteria; phylum Bacteroidota; class Bacteroidia; order Flavobacteriales; family Flavobacteriaceae; genus Flavobacterium. The sequence goes on from CAIMBK010000023.1 coordinate 2,537, forward strand.
CCAAAACGCTTTTTTCCCGTTCTCGTCATTCCAAGTATACAAAATAAGACTACCATCCGTCGTCAAGCTCGTCGAAGTTTCCACAATCGTGCCATTAAAACTAGCCGAAATCACATTTCTAGCCAATCCTTCACTAATACTTTTCGCAACATCCATCGGAGTTGTTCCTTGTTCAAACTCCTTCACCGAGCCGTCAGGCAGCGTAATCTTAATCATTTTCTTTCTTTTATGAGCCGCAAATATAAACCATTCACAAAACACATACAATATATATAAGTAGAAATCCGAAAAACTAATACAATTATCCTTTTTTCACGATTATTTAATCATTATCAGGAGCGGCACCTTTGTTTTCCATAAGATCAGTTGTCCCGCTTTCCGCTAAATCCACGCCACTTGGCGTGGGATACCGCTACAATCGGGGCTAAAAAGGGCGATTTAGTTCTTCAAAACCCCCAGATTTTCGGTTTTAAAATCAAATAAAACCGTTCAAACACCAAAAAAAATAAATTCAAAAATCGCGCAATCAGGCTTTTACGAATTACTACAATTATAAATAGAAAATAAGGTTAAAAAATTTTGCAAAAGTGAAATAAGGAATTATCTTTGCCCTCCCGCAAGGGGTAGTAAAAAGAGGTAAAAAGTGA
>CAIMBK010000024.1 GCA_903839195.1 uncultured Bacteroidota bacterium
ATATGAAAACAAAACACTTAATTATAGTTTTGATAAATTGTTTATTTCTGATGTCTTGTTCGGTTTATAAAAACAATTTTTCAATTAATCCATCAAATTCAAATAACAAGGAACCATTCAAAACAAATGCTTTTGAACCCGCGGATTCTACTTTTGTTAATCTAAAAGATTTTAGTAAAGAATTCGTTTTTGATATGAAATATGCCACAACGGATAATTTCTTAAAAGAAAAAGTCTATGATTGTCCAGAATGTTTCTTGAGATATAAAACGATAAAAGCTTTAATTGCAGCAAACACCACTTTTCGAAAAAAAGGCTATCAAATTAAAATTTACGATTGTTACCGTCCGTTAGACATTCAAAAAAAAATGTGGCAAATTGTTTCTAACCCTGAATATGTTGCCAATCCCAGCAAAGGTTCTATTCATAATAGGGGCGGGGCGGTAGATATTTCTTTGGTGGATAATAATGGAAACGAACTAAATATGGGCACTTCTTTTGACTTTTTTGGAGTCGAAGCCGGTCATAAATACAAAGATTTTTCCAAGGAAATTCTGAGCAACAGAAAATTATTAAAAAGAATAATGCGTAAAAATGATTTTATTTCTTTTGATTCCGAATGGTGGCATTATAACCTAAAAAATGCTAATAAAGACGCAGTTTCTAATCAAAAATGGAAATGTGATTAATCGGTGATACAATGCAAAGTATCTATAAAATAGTTTTCTGGCGAATAGGTTTTTCCGTCCATTTCGGAAACAAATTCCTTTTTGAAAATATAATCCTGTGTTTCGGTCAATGATTTGATTCGAATATAAGAAATCGGCGAACTTTTTAAATCTTCAAAACTATTTTTCATAAACATAAAAACCACCGAACTTATTCGGTTATTAAAACCTTTTTCATCACGAATGGAAGTGCCACAATTTTCCTGATCCATAGCAATTAGCGTAATAATTTTTCCATTTAACAATTGAACAAAAAGTCTTGAGTTTTTATCAAAACAAGTTGCCTTTATAAAATCTTTACTTTTTTGAATCATTTGGATGTTTAAAGTTGGTGTTTGATCGGTTAAAACTAACGAAAAAAACAAGTAACTCGAAGTGTTTCCAAAGTTACGTTCATGAACAATATAATCACGCGTCGATTTGTATTTCCCAATACTATCGGTCACATTTGTACTGAAATCGCAAGGTTTTTGAGCATTTACAATAAAAGTAAAAAAGGAAATAAAAAGGATAAAAAACTGTTTCATAGGATTAAGATATTTTGGTGCAAATTAATACAATTTTGTCATTATTCAAATCGGTTGTGAAAAAACAATAACTTTCGCCACCATCATTAATTTTCCATTTTTTTCTAATGATTTCAACCGTAGCAGGAAAATTTCGAATTGTCAAATTAGCTTTTTTTCCTTCCAAATACTGTTTCATATTGGTTTTGGTATAAGAAAAAGAAGATTTAATTTCGAAAATCCTTCCTGGAAATTCAATACAAGTTTCAGAAGTATAAAGATGCGAATGCGAATGCAATTTAGGAAGTTGATAAAATGCGCTAATTTCATCAAATCCGCCCGATTTCATTATGGCGCTGTTGGGTTCGTAAAGGTATTTTTGAGGAAAACTATAAGTAGCAATTCCCGAGTTGTTTAAGTCAAATTCAAAGCTAATTTTCTTATCTTTTAAAAGGTTAACAGTTTTGATTCTCGTAACACCCGAATAGCTTTTTTCTATTTCCCAAAGCAATTCTTTTACTTCATTATTCACCGCTACAACGTGAATGCATTTTACATTTTTCAATTCCAATAAACCCGCTGAAATATCCAATATTGGCGCTGTTTTAATAAGGATTGAATTGGAATAATTAAAATAAAAATCAAGTAATTCGGGTACGTTTGGCAAACAATCCTTCAACATAAAAACCTTTCCTTTGAAGGCGTTTCTTCGCGATGGATCAATGTAAATCACATCGATTTTGCGATTTAAAGATTTCAATATTTCGAAACTATCACCTTGATGAAATTCGACATTTTTAGCATTTAAAACCTTAAAATTATGAGCGACTATTTGCGACAATTCAGAATCAATCTCACAATGAATTACATGCTTTATTTTCTTAGAAAAGAAATAAGTATCCACCCCAAAACCTCCCGTCAAATCGATCAAACTTTCACCAGAAATCAATTCGGATTTATAAATTGCAGCTAATTCTGATGAAGTTTGTTCGCTCGAAATTTTGCTAGGATAAAGAATGTTAGGGGTTGTAAAAAAAGCAGGAAGTTTGTCTTTTATTTTTGATTTAACCGTAATTTGATTTAAAATTTCTGTCCAAATTACATCCGAAAACGGGTTTTTTGCCAAAGCCAATTTTGCAACATCAGCTCCTATATTAGCATCAATAAATTGTTGGATTTCAATATTTAATAATGGGTTTTCCAAATTAATTATTGAAAATATAATTTAAAATATTAGCGCCCATTTTCAACGCTTTTTCTCGAACTTCTAATGGGTCATTATGAACTTCTTCCACTTCCCAACCATCGCCTAAATCGGTTTCATAAGTATAAAGTAAAACCAAACGATTTTCGATAAATATCCCAAAAGCCTGCGGGCGTTTTCCATCATGTTCATGAATTTTTGGAATTCCACTCGGAAAAGGGTAGGGCTTTTGAAAAATCGGATGATTGGTCGGAATTTCTAATAATTCGTTGTCAGGAAATAGTTTTTTGATTTCTTTTCGAATAAATAAATCCATTCCATAATTATCATCAATGTGCAAAAAACCTCCCGAAGTCATGTATTTCCTCAAATTTATAACATCCGAATCACTGAAAACTACATTTCCATGTCCGGTCATGTGAACAAATGGATAAGAGAATAAATCGGGACTACTTGGTTCAACAACCGCATTTTTAGGTTTGATTGTTGTGTGAATATTAGCATTGCAAAACTGAATCAAATTGGGCAACGAAGTTGGATTGACATACCAATCGCCACCACCGCTGTATTTTAGCAACGCAATTTCTTGACCATTCATTACAAAGGATAAAAAAACACAAACTATAATTGCAAATCGATTCATATCAAAAAAAATGATTTAATGTTATTCATTTAATAAAACAACACTATGACAAGCCACAATGGCGGCTGTTTCAGTTCGTAAACGAGTGGCTCCCAAAGATACAGGAATATAATTATTTTCAATAGCCAATGCAATTTCCTTATTCGAAAAATCACCTTCTGGACCGATTAAAATAGTCACATCAGTGTTTGGTTTTAATTCATTTTTCAAAGATTTTTTTTCGGTTTCTTCGCAATGTCCAATAAACAACTGTCCGTTTGGTTGGTATTTTATAAAGTCTTTCAAAGCAATTGGTTCGTTTAATTTTGGTAAAAAAACTTGCGCCGATTGTTTCATAGCCGAAAGAATTATTTTATCAAAACGATCATTTTTGACAAACTTCCGTTCCGAATGGTCACAAATGATTGGCGTAATTTCGGAAATGCCCATTTCGGTGGCTTTTTCAAGAAACCATTCATATCGGTCGTTCATTTTGGTTGGAGCAACTGCCAAATGCAAATGGTATTTTTGTTTTTCGGCTTGTTCAAAGGAAATGATTTTAACGGTGCATTTAATATCAGAACCTAAAGAAATTTCAGTTTTAAATAAATAACCTAAACCATTGGTAACGTATAATATATCGCCACCTTTTTTACGCATAACTTTAATAATATGTTTGCTTTCTTCTTTGTCAAATGAGAAGTTTTCTGTGGTTTCGTTTATTACGGGATTATAAAATAATTGCATAATTTTAAAACGTAATTCGTGCTTTAGAAACGACATCTGAAGTTTCAAAATTTTCTAATAAAAACTTTTGATAACCTACAATTCCAATCATTGCAGCATTATCGGTTGTGTATTCAAATTTGGGAACAAAGGTTTTCCAACCCAATTTTTCTTCCGATTCTTTCAATGTTTTTCGAATGCCAGAATTTGCCGAAACGCCGCCACCAATAGCAATTTGATTGATTCCAGTTTGTTTGACGGCCAATTTTAACTTGTCCATCAAGATTTCGATGATGGTATTTTGAATGGAAGCACAAATATCATTTTGATTTTCGGTAATAAAACTGGGGTTTTCCAACATGTTTTTTTGAATAAAATACAAAATAGCCGTTTTTAAACCTGAAAAACTAAAATCCAATCCAGCTACTTTTGGTTTGGTAAACGCAAATGCTTTAGGATTTCCCATTTGGGCGTATTTATCAATTAAAGGTCCGCCAGGATATGGAAATCCGAGGATTTTAGCACTTTTATCAAATGCTTCTCCAACAGCATCATCGGTGGTTTCGCCAATAATTTCCATATCAAAAAAATCATTAACCTGAACAATTTGCGTATGTCCGCCAGAAATTGTTAAAGCTAAAAAAGGAAAGGAAGGCTTGTCAAATCCAGGTTCGTCAATAAAATGTGCCAAAATATGGGCTTGCATGTGATTAACCGCAATTAATGGGATTTTTAAAGCCAATGCCATCGATTTTGCGAAGGAACTTCCAACCAATAACGAACCCATCAAACCAGGACCTTGCGTAAATGAAATAGCCGAAAGTTGTTCTTTTTTAATATTGGCTTTTTGTAAGGCTGCGGCAACAACTGGAACAATATTTTGTTGGTGCGCCCGCGACGCTAATTCAGGAACAACGCCTCCGTATTGGGTGTGAATAAGTTGATTAGCAACAATATTTGACAATACTACGTCGTTTTGTAATACGGCCGCAGCGGTATCGTCACAAGAACTTTCAATAGCTAGAATAAAAACAGGCTCATTATTCATTAAAACGTACGAATTTTGAATTATATTTGACACACGAAAAACAGGAAGCTATTTTTCTGCAAAGCCAAAATTACTGCTTTTTTACCAAAGCAAATACCATTTGAATAATAAAATCTTATAAAATAGGATCAAAAATTAATACGAGTATCAAAAAAATAAAGAAAATAGTATTCCGCTCTCTTTTGGGACTAATTCTGCTATTGTTGCTGCTTGGTATTTCCTTGTCATTGCCTTTTGTTCAAACGAAATTGGGGAATTACACAACCGATTGGCTCAAAAAAGAATATAAAGCCGACATTAAAGTGGAACAAGTTGCTATCTCCATTTTTGGTGGTGTAAAACTAAAAAAAGTAGTCATAAAAGATTACAAATTAGACACCATGATTTATGCCAAAATAATCAAAACCAATGTATTAAGTTTTAAAAAATTATACAATGGCGATTTGCTTTTTGGAGATGTTCGATTAACTGGTGCTGTTTTTAGAATGAAAACCGAAAAAGGTAAAAAGGTTTCCAATTTTGATAAATTTATAGCGCTTTTTGAAGGCGGTAAACCCTCCGCAAAACCATTTGTTTTAAATGCAAAAAACATTTATTTAACCGATTGTCATTATATTTTAATAGATGAAAATCATCAAAATCCAAATGATTTTGAAGCTTCCAGTATAAATGCTGATTTGAGCGATTTTACAATTTTAGGTCCAAATTTGAAAGTCAATGTCCAAAAAATGGCTTTTTTATATAATCGAGGATTATTTATAAAAAATCTAAAAACCAAATATTCATACACAACAAAGTTCATGAAACTTGATGATTTAACCCTTGAAACGGAAAATTCAATTCTTGAAGGTGCGGTAATTATGAATTATGACATGACCGATTTTGCCGATTTTGTAAACAAAGTTCCATTTGATATAAAAATAAATAAATCATCATTGGCATCAAATGATATTCGTTTCTTTTACAAGGAATTAGGTAAAAACCAGCGGTTTAAATTGGCCACCACATTGAAAGGTACTTTGAATGATTTTACCTTAATCAATTTGAATCTTACTACAAAAAATCAATCTCAAATAATTGGAAATATAAATTTCAAGAATATTTTTGGTACAGAATCACAGCCATTTTCTATGAAAGGAAATTTTGTCAAAATTGGGTCTAATTATTCCAATCTTACTTCAATTTTACCAAATGTTTTGGGTAAAAACCTACCAACTTCTTTAGAAAAATTAGGCCAATTTGATTTTAAAGGCAATGTTTTTTTGACGGCAGATGAAATAAAATCGACTTTTTTATTGAAAACGAGTTTGGGAAACATTCAATCCAAATTGGAAATTGCCAATCTAAACAATATTGACAAAGCCGCTTATAAAGGAACCATTATTTTAGATGATTTTAAAATTGGGACTTTTCTTAAAAACCGTGATTTAGGAAATATTTCTTTAAATATTGACGTGGATGGGGTTGGTTTTAAAGAACAATATCTGAATACAACTTTTTCGGGTGATGTTAATAAAATCAATTATAAAGGATATAATTATTCTAAAATTGTAGTGGATGGGAATTTTAAAAAGCCAATTTTCAAGGGAAAATTAACCATTAATGACCCAAATTTATTCATGGATTTTGATGGTTTAATAAATATTGGAACCAAAGAAAATAACTATGATTTTCATACCAAAATTGATTATGCCAACTTGTCGAAATTGAATCTTGTAAAATCGGATTCTATTTCCATTTTTAAAGGCGATATCAAAATGAAAATTGCAGGAAACACGCTTGATAATATGAAAGGTGAAATCGTGATTTCTCAAACCTCTTTTCAAAATCATGTTTCCACTTATTATTTTGATGATTTCAACATAAAATCAACCTTCGATGAAAATAATGTTCGAACAATTGCTATTAATTCGCCCGATATTATTGAAGGAAAAATTGTTGGAAAATACCAATTTGACCAATTAAAAAAGATGGTTGAAAATTCATTAGGAAGTTTGTATGCCAATTATTCTCCAAATAAAGTTATTAAAGGACAATATCTAAAATTTGATTTTGCCGTTTATAATAAAATCATTGAGATATTTTTCCCTGGTATTTCTCTAGCAAAAAACACTTTTATTAATGGGGTTATAGATTCAAATGACAATGATTTTAAACTCAATTTTGTTTCGCCGCAAATCAATGCTTTCGAGAATTTGATTGATAAGATTAAGATTAAAATAGATAATAAAAATCCATTATTTAATGCCTATTTTGAAATAGACAGTATAAAAACAAAGAATTATAAAATTGCCGATTTTAGCATGATAAACGTAACGGCAAACGACACACTTTTTTTACGAACCGAATTCAAAGGCGGAGAAAAAGCGAAAGATTTTTATAATTTAAATTTATACCATACCATCGATAAACAGAATAATAATGTCGTTGGTTTGAAAAAATCAGAAGTCATGTTTAAGGATTATTTGTGGTTTTTGAATGGAAATGACGAACGCCAAAACAAAATTGTTTTTGATAAACAACTCAAAAACTTCTCTTTTGACAATATTGTTTTATCGCATGAAAATCAAAAAGTAGCATTAAACGGGGATTTAAAAGGCACAAATTATAAAGATTTAAATTTAAGTTTTACCAATATAAACATTCAAAAATTAACACCCGAAATCGAATTATTTGCATTTGGTGGAACTTTGAATGGCGAATTAAATTTAAAGCAAGATGGACCAAATTATAAACCAACAGCTTCGTTGTCAATCGATAATTTATCGCTGAATGAAATCAATTTGGGTAAATTTCAATTGGATGTTGCTGGTGACGAATCGTTTGAAAAATTCAGTATCAATTCCAAAATTCAAAACAATGACGTTGAATCTTTTATCGCCACAGGAGAAATTAATACCCAAAACAAAGAAACGTTATTGAATCTTGATATGCGATTTGATAAATTGAATTTAAATTCGTTGAATCGATTAGGCGGAGATATTATTACCAATATCAAAGGGTTGGCTACAGGAAACATCAATTTTGATGGAAATTTGAATAATCTAGGGGTTAATGGCCGATTATTTCTGGATAATGCCGGAATTTCAATACCTTATTTAAATGTCAATTATGACTTTGAAGAAAAATCAATTGTTGATGTAACCGAAACTTCTTTCATTGTTCGAAGTGCCAATATATTTGACACCAAATACAAAACCAAAGGAATTTTAGAAGGAAAAGTGAAACATAAAAAATTTTCCGATTGGGTTTTGGATTTAAATATTTATTCCAATCGTTTTTTAGCACTTGACACCAAAGATTCGGAAGATGCTGCTTATTTTGGTACCGCATTTATTGACGGAAACGCGTCAATATCTGGCCCAACAAGCGGATTAGTAATTAAAATGGATGCGAAATCGGAAAAAGGAACTTCCATAAAAATACCAATTAATGATGCTGAAGCAGTTGGGGCTTCTAGTTATTTGCATTTTTTAACATCCAAAGAGAAATATAACATCGGTAAAGGAATTGCAGATAAAACGAATAATTACAGTGGCTTAGAATTAAAATTCAATTTTGATATCAAAGAAAATTCAGAGATTGAGGTAATATTAAATCGAAATTCTGGTCATGGAATGAAAGGAAAAGGACGTGGAAATTTATTATTAGAAATCAATACGCAAGGAAAATTCAATATGTATGGCGATTTTCAAGTATACGAAGGAACTTATAATTTCAAATACGGACAATTAATTGGAAAGAAATTCGATGTAAAAAAATTCGGATCTATTGTATGGGAAGGCGATCCGATGCGGGCTATTTTGAACTTGGAAGCGGTTTATAAAACCAGTGCTAATCCAGCCGTTTTAATTGAAAACCCATCTATTAATAAAAAGGTGCCCGTTGAAGTTGTTATCGGAATTAAAGGGAATTTAACCAATCCAGAACCTGATTTTTCGATTAACTTTCCAACGGTTAGTTCGGTGTTGAAATCGGAATTACAATACCGATTAGACGATAAAGATACGCGTTGGACACAGGCCATAAATCTACTTTATGCTGGTAGTTTTCTTAGTCAAGTTGGTGTCGATCAATCCAATTTAACAAGTAATTTATTTGAAAGCGCTAGCGGACTTGTAAACGATATTTTTCAAGATGCCGAAGGAAAATTAAATGTTGGTTTTGATTACGTTTCTGCAGATAAACGTCCCGGTTTAGAAACCGACGGAAGGGTGGGAGTTACCATTTCATCCCGAATAAACGAAAAAATTACTATCAATGGAAAAGTGGGAGTTCCAGTTGGTGGTATCAATGATTCCGCAATTGTTGGGGATGTGGAAATATTGTATCGCGTGAATGAAGATGGTACTTTGAATTTAAAATTGTTTAACAAAGAAAACGATATTAATTATATTATTGGTCAAGGAATTGGATACACACAAGGGTTAGGAGCTTCTTACGAAGTTGATTTTGATACGTTTAAAGAGTTGGTTAATAAGATATTCAAAAAACATAAAATTGAATTAGCACCAAAATCAGATGTAATTCCGGATTCAAGTGTTAATGACGATTATCTGAATTTTAATAATTCTAAAAAGAAAAAAACCACACCGAAAGTAGAAACTGATGCGATTTTAAATGAGGAAGAGTAATTCTATTTTTAAATATAAAGTCACTTGAAAAATGACTAAAAACTTATTAACGAAAACGTTTGAATTTTGGTTTTATGTAAAATATTGAAAAATCCATTTTTTTAAGTCTTTTATTATGCTAAATTTACATTTTAATACATAAATTATGTCTAAAACAATAAAAAAAATAGGGGTTCTAACTTCTGGAGGCGATTCTCCTGGAATGAATGCAGCCATTCGTTCTGTTGTTCGAACGTGCGCCTATCATAATGTTGAATGTATCGGAATTTACCGAGGCTATCAAGGAATGATTGAAGGTGATTTCGAAGAATTGGGCCCAAGAAGTGTGAAAGACATCATCAATAAAGGAGGAACTGTATTAAAATCAGCTCGTTCAAAAGAATTCATGTTGCCCGAAGGCCGTAAAAAAGCGCATGCCCATCTTGTAAAAGCAGGTATTGATGCAATTGTGGTTATTGGTGGCGACGGAAGTTTTACAGGTGCTGAAATTTTTAATAATGAATTCAATTTTCCAGTAATGGGAATCCCTGGAACCATTGATAATGATATTTTCGGAACCAGTCACACGCTGGGTTACGACACCGCATTAAATACCGTTGTTGAAGCAATTGATAAAATTAGAGATACCGCAAGTTCGCACGATCGTTTGTTTTTTGTAGAAGTAATGGGAAGAGACGCAGGCCATATTGCCTTAAATGCTGGAATTGGAGCAGGAGCAGAAGAAATTCTTATTCCTGAAGAAAATCTAGGATTAGAGCGACTTTTAGAATCCTTAGAAAAAAGTAAGGCGTCTGGAAAATCATCCAGTATTGTTGTAATTGCGGAAGGTGATAAAATTGGAAAAAACGTATTTGAATTGAAAGATTATGTTGATGCCAATTTACCCGAATATGATGTTCGTGTTTCCGTTTTAGGACATATGCAACGTGGCGGCTCGCCTTCTTGTTTCGATCGCGTATTAGCCAGTCGATTAGGAGTTAAAGCAGTGGAATCATTATTGGAAGGAAAATCAAATTATATGGTCGGTTTAAAAGATGATAAAGTTTGTTTAACTCCCATTGAACAAGCCATTAAAGGAAAAACACAAATAGATAAGGAACTTCTGAGAGTTTCTGATATCATGTCAACTTAATAATTTAATATAAATAATAAACTAGAAATTAGAAATGTCAAAAGTAAAATTAGGAATTAACGGTTTTGGAAGAATTGGAAGAATTGTATTTAGAGAATCTTTCAATAGAGATAATGTTGAAGTAGTTGCAATTAATGATTTATTGGAAGTGGATCATTTGGCCTATTTGTTAAAATATGATTCGGTACACGGTCGATTTGCTGGAAAAGTGGAAGTAAAAGACGGAAAACTTTTCGTAAACAATAAACACATTCGAATTACTGCTGAACGAGATCCTGCCAATTTGAAATGGAATGAAGTAGGTGTTGACGTTGTTGCAGAATGTACTGGATTTTTCACAACAATTGAAACAGCAAAAGCACACATTACGGGTGGTGCCAAAAAAGTAATTATTTCTGCACCTTCAGCAGACGCACCAATGTTTGTAATGGGCGTGAATCATCTTGAAGCAAAAGCTTCTGACACAGTGGTTTCTAATGCGTCTTGTACGACCAATTGTTTGGCTCCTTTGGCCAAAGTAATTCACGATAATTTCGAAATTGTAGAAGGTTTAATGACAACAGTTCACGCAACAACTTCGACACAAATGACCAATGACGGACCTTCCAGAAAAGATTTTAGAGGTGGACGATCGGCTTTGGTAAATATGATTCCGTCTGGTACAGGAGCTGCAAAAGCTGTTGGAAAAGTAATTCCTTCTTTGAACGGTAAATTAACAGGAATGTCAATGCGTGTTCCTACAGTTGATGTTTCTGCCGTAGATTTAACCGTGAAAGTAGCCAAAGAAACGAGCTACGAAGAAATTATGGCTGTTTTGAAAAAAGCATCAGAAACAACCATGAAAGGTATCTTAGGTTATACCGAAGACGACGTGGTTTCTCAAGATTTCGTTTCTGACCCAAGAACTTCCATTGTGGATGCTAAAGCAGGAATTGGTTTGAATTCCACTTTTTTCAAAATCATTTCTTGGTATGATAATGAATATGGATATTCTAGTAAATTAATCGATTTATCGGTACATATTTCTAGTCTATAATTAATTAATTCCATTCAAATCCCGTTTATTTTATAGACGGGATTTTTATATTTATAAATAGATTCAATTCTATAAACAACACTTTTTATTATGAAATTATTAGTTGACAGCGGTTCTACAAAAGCCGATTGGATTTCAATCGACGATACAGGAAAAGTATTATTTACCTCTCAAACCTTGGGTTTAAATCCTGAAGTATTGAACGAACAAGAAATTATTTCTAGATTAAATGATCGTTTTGATATTTCCTTAAACAAGGATAAAGTATCCCATTTGTTCTTTTATGGAGCGGGTTGTGGAACCGACAGGATGAAAAATTTTCTTACAAAAGTATTTCAAGAATATTTCAAAAACGCCTCCGTTTTGGTTCATGAAGACACGTATGCCGCAGTTTATGCGACGACTCCAAAAAACGAAAAAGCGATTGTTTGTATTTTAGGAACGGGTTCCAATTGTAGTTATTATGACGGAACTATTTTGCATCAAAAAGTACAATCTCTTGGTTATATCGCAATGGATGATTGTAGTGGAAATCAATTTGGTAGAAAATTATTAAGAGGGTATTATTTTAATAAAATGCCAAAAAAACTCGCCGAAGATTTCGAAAAAGCATATGATTTAGACGCCGATGTTATCAAACATAATCTTTATAAAGTTCCCAATCCAAATGCTTATTTAGCGACTTTTGCTAAGTTTTTGATCCAACATAAAAAAACCGAATTCTGTCAAAAAATCATTTTTGCAGACATGGAAGATTTTGTAGAGAATTATATCAAACAATACGATAATTGCTATGAGGTGCCAATTAATTTTATTGGTTCAATTGCCTTTTATTTGAAAGAAGAATTGCAAATTGTATTTGACAAACACGGCTTGAAATTAGGCAACGTTTTAAGAAGACCAATCGATGGTTTGATTGATTTTCATTTACTAAATAAATAAGAAATTGAAGCGCTATTTAATAGCAATCATTGAAATTTCGACATTTACATTTTTTGGCAAGCAAGCCACTTGAACCGTTTCACGAGCTGGAGCGGTTTTTTCGTTAAAATAACTTCCGTAAATAGTATTTATTTTAGAAAAATCATTCATATCCATTACAAAAATAGAGGCTTTTATAACATCTTCAAAGTTCATTTCGGCCGCTTCAAGTACCGCTTTTAAATTCTCCATTACTTGTTTGGTTTCTATTTCAATTGAATCTAAAACCAATTCATTTGTGGCGGGATTAATCGCAATTTGTCCCGAAGTGTATAAAGTATTTCCAATCAAAACCGCTTGATTATAGGGTCCAATTGGAGCAGGTGCTTTTTCTGTAAATATAATTTTCTTTTTCATTTTATATTATTTAAAGTCTTTTGTCTGGGGTTGTTCTTTTTTCCCATTTAATATCACTCAAAACCCCTGATTTGATTCCGATAAAGAATCCCCAAAAAGCATAAGGACCCATTGGCATCCAGTTGAAATCCATTCGCCAACTTAATAAATCGCGTTCAAATCGGAGTTGCGCGCCGTTTATTCCTTTATTGGCGAAGTCATATCCTGAAGAAAGTCCCACTTTCCATCTTGGTGTCAAATCAATATTGGTCGAAAACATCAAGGAATTTCCTGTAATTTTCTTTTCCCGATTCATATTGCTATACGTTAACGAATAGGCGAGTGTCAAATCCCAAGGTAATTTGGCTTTAAATAAATCAGAAGGTTTTTCCTCGGTATCGTCCTTTCCAGTGCCAAATTGACTTTGTCGGCGATCGCTAAAATCCGTATTTGTTCCAAATAAATCGTCTTCGCGTCCACCATTTCGTTCGCCTTGCGTATTTTTCTTTTTGGAAGAATCTTCTCCGTCTTTGCTCGAAAAAGAATAATTCATAGTCATATTAGAACTCGTCATTCTGAAAAAACTACCGCCGTTATTGATATTAAAAGTATTAATTCGAGTTCCTGAATTACTGATAGCATAAGGATCTAAAGTCGTTGCAAAATTGACATTCAATTTGTCTTTGAATAATTTTGTTCCGCCACTAATTCGCAATGGCGACCAATTTAAGGAATCAGAAGTGGCATTATAATCAGTATGAAGCGTTAAACTACTTAACAATGAAATCTTTTTAAGTTCCAATTTAGTAGTGTCTTTATCAGCTACTTTTGCTTCAAAGGAGTTGCTTAAATCAAAACTAATCATGTTTGAATTTCCTTTTCCAGGCGCGCTGTAAATTCCGTTTTGAAATCGTGTATATTCTTTAATTATGGTTCCTGAAGCATCGGCCGCATAAGTATCGTAATATTTATCAAAACTAGGAGTATACGAATAATTCACACTAGGACGCAAGACGTGGCGAATCGATTTTACTTTGCCTTTCCCACTTAAATTAAAAGTTCCATATATAGTAGTTCCAATTCC
>CAIMBK010000025.1 GCA_903839195.1 uncultured Bacteroidota bacterium
ATTAAATCATTTTTATCGGCTTCATAACCATCCCGTTTCATTTGAAGCCAAGTCAAATTTCCATTTGGAGAAAAAGATGGGCGTGTATCATATCCCAAATTGAATTCGGTTTTATTTGTTGTTTTACCGCTGGCTAAATCATACTGATAAATATCGGTATTGGTAGAAACGGCATAAGCGGTTCCGGCTTGTTTTTTGCAAACATAAAAAATGCTTTTTCCGTCTGGCGCCCAAATATAATCTTCGTCGCCACCAAACGGTTTTTGAGGAGCATCAAAATTTTCCCCTTTCATAATGTCAGTTCCAACAGCACTTTCTTTGTTTTCTTTGTAAAAAACATGGTTAAATTTTCCTTCATTCCAAGTATCCCAATGGCGATAATCGAGGCCATTATAAACCTGAACATTTGATTTGTTTAATTCAGGATAAAAATCTTTTCCATGAACTTTTTCAATTTTTACTTCTTCAGAATACAGCAAATTTGTTCCATCTGGCGAAACATTTTTGTCTTTCAAAAGCGTTTTGTAATCGGAGATTTCGGTAGCATTTCCGCCCGAAACAGGAATCGAATAATATTTCGAATCCGATTTGTTTTCTGCTACTGAAGGAAACGTAACTTTATAAACGATGCTTTTTCCATCCATCGAAATGCCCATTGGCGACAATCTTCCCAGTTTCCAAAGTAGTTCCGGAGTCATTACTTTTTGTGCATCAACACGCGCTATACTCATCATCGACAGGATTAAAATCAATATTTTTTTCATAATTTAAATAGAATTTTCAAGGACTAAATATAAGTATTTTTTTGAAATAATTTTTATATAAATTGCTAACCCTAATTTTATTACTTTTGAAATAAAAAACCATGCAGCTAAGTTACTGGGAACTGAAAAATTGGTTTACAAATGTAGATTATACGATTGTAGGCAGCGGGATTGTGGGGCTCCATGCTGCGCTTCGGCTGCGCGAAAGGTTTCCAGAAAGCAAAATACTACTTCTTGAAAAAGGCATGTTGCCCCAGGGCGCAAGTACCAAAAATGCAGGTTTTGCCTGTTTTGGAAGTCTTTCCGAAATCATCGATGATTTAAAAACGCATTCCGAAGAAGAGGTTATTCAACTGGTACAAAAACGCTGGCAAGGATTACAATTATTGCGAAAAAGATTGGGCGATACTACCCTTGATTTCAAACCTTTTGGAGGGTATGAACTTTTTTTGAAGTCACAAGAAAGCACCTTTTTGGAATGTTTTCAGAAATTGCCTTTTATCAATGAAATTTTAAAACCGCTTTTCAAATCGGATGTTTTTTCAAAAGAAATCGACCGATTTGGATTTCAAAACACGCAAGAATACCTAATTTTTAATCCTTTTGAAGCGCAAATTGACACCGGAAATATGATGCAAGCGCTTTTAAAACAAGCTATTTCACAAGATATTTTAGTACTAAACCAACAAACAGTTACGGGTTTTCATGAACATGAAAATGACGTTGAAGTGGCGTTGGATAATTTTAGTTTTAGAACTAAAAAAATATTATTTGCAACCAATGGTTTTGCTGGCGAATTAACAAATGGGCAGGTAAAATCAGCTCGTGCTCAAGTTTTAATCACAAAACCAATTCCAAATTTGGATATAAAAGGGACATTTCATTTTGATAAAGGCTTTTATTATTTTAGAAATATTGGCGACCGAATATTATTTGGCGGCGGCCGAAACTTGGACTTTGAAGGTGAAACCACCACCGATTTGCTACAAACAGAAATTATTCAAAACAAGTTGGAACAATTATTAAAAGAAGTAATTTTGCCTGAAACTGAATTTCAAATCGAGCACCGATGGAGCGGAATTATGGGATTGGGCGCTTCTAAAAACCCCATTGTCGAACAACTTTCGAACCATGTTTATTGCGGCGTTCGGCTAGGCGGAATGGGAGTTGCCATCGGAAGTTTGATAGGAACC
>CAIMBK010000026.1 GCA_903839195.1 uncultured Bacteroidota bacterium
GTGGATAATTTAGTTTCAGACACCTATTTTGATGGTGATGCGGTGCAATTAAAACTTCAAAAAGCCATTTTGAGTTTGCCCGAAAAACAACAATTAGTTTTTAGAATGAAATATTTTGAAGAAATAAAATATGAAGACCTATCGGAAATGTTAGGAACTTCGGTTGGCGCCTTGAAAGCGTCCTATTTTCACGCCGTTAAAAAAATTGAAGCTTTTATGCTAAAAGATTAAACCTTTTAACGCAAACAATGTCTAACAAATATGAATGAATTTAAATTAAATAAAAAACCAAAATTGACAGCGGGTTTTCGAACTCCGGATGGTTATTTTGAAAGCGTTTCAGATAAAATATTTGAAAAAGCTACAATAAAAACTAATCCGATTTCGGTATTTATAATGTCTACGAAATGGAAAATGGCAGTAGCTGCAATTCTCGTAATTGGGGTTTTTATTCCGGTTTATATGACGCTTACAAAAGACACCTTTGAAGTAGAAGCGCCAACAATTGAAAATTATATTGTAAATAATACCAATATCAATCAGTTTGACTTGATTAGTGAAATGGATTCGGAAGAGATTGGGGATATTAATGTAAACCTAAATATGGACGGAGAAAATGTGGACGACATTTTGACTTCAAATACCAATATTGAAAATTTAATAACGGAATAATTCTTAAAATAAATAAAAATGAAAAACATCAAAAATTTACTAATCGCATTTTTTGTTTTGATTTCTCTAAGTTTTTACGCTCAAGGAAAACATTTTGAAGAAAAAAAAGACAAAATAAAATCGCTTAAAATTGCCTTTTTAACCACCGAGTTGAACCTAAATCCTGACGAAGCGGCAAAATTCTGGCCAATTTACAATGCGTTTGAAGACAATCAATTTGAATTAAGACGCCAAAAAATGAAATCGTTCTTAAAAAAAGAAGATAACAATCTCAACAAATTAACCGATAAAGAAGCCAGCGCATTATTAGCCAAAATGGAAAGTAATGAAGACGAAATGCGCCAATTACAGAAAAAACTGATTACCAATTTGAAAGGCGTTATTAGTCCCGTAAAAATAATTAAGCTCAAAAAAGCAGAAGAAGATTTTAATAAAAAATTGCTGCAACAATTTAGAGACAAAAAAAGAAATTAACATTTTAAAGAGCGCCGAAAACGCTCTTTATTTTTTTAATTGTACACGAATAAGTTTGTTTTTTCCAGCTGCAAAAAAAGTTGATTTATTTTGAAATCGTAAAGTATACAAATCTGGATCGTTACTGATTTTCGACCAATTTTCGCCTTGATTTTTGGAATAATAAACGCCAGACGTTCCGACAGAAACAAGTTTTTCTCCATTACAATCCGGCAAAAACTGAACGCAGGACGCATATCCAAAAGCTGCATTTTCACTAACCAAACGCCAAGATTTTCCACCATCAAAAGTAATAGCTTTGTTGGAGCCATTATCGGATTGGTTTTCATAATTTCCGCCAACAACAAATCCTACGTTTTCATTAAAAAAATCGGCGGAAAAAATCCCTGTCATTGCCTCGCCTTGAATAATTGGTGTATCAAAAACTTGCCAAGAAATGCCGTCATTTTCACTCACAAAAACCCTTGCTTTTTTTCCACCAGAAACGATAAAAATTTTAGAACCCCTGCAAACTACATTTGTATTACTTCCTGCAAAAGCGGCTTCTCCATCGGCAAGTTTTGGAAAATCCGAACAAGTGGATTTCTTCCAAGAATTTCCTCCGTCGTGGGTTATTAGCACCGAAAAGCAGTTATCGGTTGGGTCACCAATGGCAATTCCATCGGTTTCGTTCCAAAATTGCATACTGTCATAGAACACTTTTTCGCCTTTTTCTTGGTAAACTAATACAGGATTCTGATTTTTTTTAGAAATTTTATACAATAGCGCTGGATTTCCAACACTTAATATGAAAATATTTTGAGACGTTTGTGCAATACTTCGAAATTCCAAAGTCAGCGAATCATTGAAAATTGAATTTTGGACTTTACTTTTTTTATTTAAATCATAATATCCAAATCGATTTTTATTTGCTGCAAACCAAACTTTATTTTTATCGACCAAAATGGCGCGAATACTTATAGAATCAATAAAAAGCGTGTCTATTTGTACAATTGGATTATCAAATTTAGAGGCATTTTCTCGTTGGAAATTACTTGATTTACAAGAAAACAAAACAATTGTGATAAGGAATACGAGTTTTTTCATTGAATTAAAATTGAAAGTAAAAATACAGTAAAAATAGTTGATGACTATTTAATCCATTGTCGTTTTGAAAATAATTACACCCTTGAACTAAAAAATAAGTTCCAAATCGCATTATTTTATTTAATAATCATAAATTTGTAAACTTTTCAAAAGAATACTATGAAATCATTACATAATAATTTACACAGTAAATTAACCTTAGGAGGAATTTTAGTTACGTTAGGTATAATTTATGGTGACATTGGGACTTCCCCACTCTATGTAATGAAAGCAATTATTGGACTTCATGCTATTGATGCGAATGTTGTTTTAGGAGGCGTTTCGTGTATATTTTGGACATTAACCTTACAAACTACCATAAAATATGTATTAATCACTTTAAGCGCTGATAATAATGGCGAGGGAGGGATTTTTGCATTGTATGCGCTGGTGAAACGAACGAAAGTAAAATGGCTAATAATTCCAGCAATTATTGGAGGAAGTTCGCTTTTGGCTGATGGAATTATTACTCCACCTATTTCGGTTTCTTCTGCGGTTGAAGGAATTAGAACTTTTTATCCTAATATCAATACGGTGCCAATTGTAATAGGAATTTTATTTGCCTTATTTACTATTCAGCAATTTGGAACAAAATTAGTAGGGAAATTTTTTGCCCCGATGATGCTTATTTGGTTTGGAATGTTAGGATTATTGGGCTTTTTACAAGTTGTTAATCATATAGAAGTTTTTAAAGCTTTAAATCCTTATTATGGCTACCGTTTATTGTCTGATCATCCGGAAGGATTTTATGTTTTAGGATTTGTTTTCCTTTGCACCACCGGAGCCGAAGCCTTGTATTCCGATATGGGACATTGTGGTCGAAAAAACATTCGAATTAGTTGGGCATTTGTAAAAACAACTTTGGTTTTAAATTACTTTGGGCAAGCGGCCTATCTTATTCAACATGAAGGAGAAACATTACAAAATTTAGGTGGCAAAAATGGAAATCCGTTCTATTTAATCATGGCCGATTGGTTTCAACCTGTTGGAATTGTAATCGCAACAATGGCGGCTGTAATTGCTTCCCAAGCATTAATTAGTGGTTCGTTTACTTTAATAAATGAGGCAATGCGATTGAATTTTTGGCCAAAAGTAAAAATCAAATACCCAACCGAATTAAAAGGGCAATTGTATATTCCATCTATCAACTGGCTACTTTTTGCGGGCTGTGTCATGGTGGTTTTACACTTTGAAGAATCGAGCAATATGGAAGCTGCTTATGGTTTGGCAATCATTTTATGCATGATCATGACTACTTTGTTGTTGACTTATTATATGATATTAAAGCGGGTTGCTTGGTATTTAACAACGTTATTAATAGGGGTTTATTTGGCAATTGAATTTAGCTTTTTGATCGCCAATTTAAATAAATTTCAACATGGTGGATATGTAACTTTATTTATTGCTTTAGTCTTGATAGGAATTATGACTACGTGGTTTATGGCTAAACAAATTAGCAAAAACTATACTCGTTTTGTAAAAATAGATTCCTATAAAAAAGTATTAGCCGAATTGAGTGTTGATTTAACAATTCCAAAATATGCTACCCATTTGGTTTACATGACCAATGCTAGTCGTGTGGATGAAATTGAAGAAAAAGTGATGTATTCCATACTTCAAAAAAGACCAAAAAGAGCGGATTTGTATTGGTTTGTTCACGTTAATATTTTGAGTGAACCCTATAAAACCGAGTATAAAGTTACCGAAATTATTAAGGATGATTTGTTTAGAATCGATTTTAATTTAGGTTTCCGAGAACCAACCAAAATTAATTTAATGTTCAAAGAAGTTTTGAAAGATATGGTAAATAACGGCGAAGTGGATGTTACAAGTCGCTATGAATCATTGAACAAAAACAACATTCTAGGCGACTTCAAATTTGTCCTTTCTGAGAAATTCCTTTCCAACGACAGCGATTTATTGTGGCATGAAAAAGTGATTATGAATACGTATTTCTTTATCAAAAAATTAAGTTTGTCCGAAGAAAAAGCCTTTGGTTTGGATAGTAGTTCTGTGAAAATTGAGCAATTTCCAATGGTGCTTCACCCGCCTGAAAAAATACATTTGAATCGAATTAGTTAAATATAACTATAATAACCATTATTACTTTGGTGTATTTTATAAAACTAATTTTAAACAACAACTCTAGATCGACTGTTATTGCTGACATAAAAGCAGTACCTTTGCATCCTAATAATGAATAATGAGATTACACAGAAATTTAGTTTACACCACCATCGATTCGTTGAATGCGATTTTTAATGAAGGAGAATATGCGGATAAAGTGGTTGCGAGAGCACTAAAAAAAGATAAGCGTTGGGGAAGTTCCGACAGAAAATTTGTTGCCGAAACCATCTATGAAGTTGTTCGATGGAAACGATTATACGCCGAAATTGCCGAAGTAAAAGAACCATTTGACCGTGATAATTTATGGCGAATGTTTGCTGTTTGGGCCGTTTTGAGAGGATATCCAATTCCGGATTGGAGACAACTTGAAGGAACGCCAGAACGAAAAATAAAAGGTCGATTTGATGAACTTTCAAAAATAAGAGCGCTCAAAGAATCGATTCCGGATTGGATGGATGAATTGGGTGTGAAAGAACTTGGCGAAAAAGTTTGGGCCACCGAAATTGCGGCACAAAACCAACCTGCAAAAGTAATTTTAAGAGTAAATACCTTAAAAACTACGAAAGAAAAGTTGCATGCTTTGTTGATGGATTTAAACATTGAAACCGAATTTTTAAAAAACCAACCAGACGCATTAGTTCTAAAAGAAAGAGCCAATGTGTTTTTGACGAGCGAATTTAAAGCCGGTTTTTTTGAAGTTCAAGATGCTAATTCCCAATTGGTGGCAGCTTTTCTAGATGTAAAACCTGGAATGCGCGTTGTAGATACATGTGCAGGCGCTGGCGGAAAAACCTTACATATTGCTTCATTAATGGAAAATAAAGGGCAATTAATTGCGATGGATTTGTATGAAAGCAAATTGAAACAATTGAAACTTCGTGCCAAAAGAAATGGTGCTTTTAATATTGAATATCGTATAATTGACACCACAAAAGTCATCAAAAAACTGCATGAAAAAGCCGATCGTGTCCTAATAGATGCGCCTTGTAGCGGTTTGGGAGTATTAAAGCGAAATCCTGATGCTAAATGGAAATTACAACCCGAATTCATTGATAATATTAGAAAAGTGCAAGCGGAAGTTTTGGAAAATTATTCTAAAATTGTAAAACCTGGAGGAAAATTGGTTTATGCCACATGCTCCGTTTTGCCATCAGAAAATCAAGAACAAATTAAAAAATTTCTTACAACCGATATTGGAAAACAATTTTCATTCCTTAAAGATGCCAAAATTTTGGCTTCCGAATCCGGATTTGATGGGTTTTATATGGCTTTATTGGAACGTAAATTAGAAAATTAAAAAATAAATTATGAAAAACACAATTACCTCTTTATTTATAATAAGTATTTCTTTCGCCTTTGGTCAAATTCCACAAGGCTATTATGACAATGCAACGGGTTCGGGCTATACGCTTAAAACACAACTCTTCAATATTATAAACGGACATACCGATAAAGGATATTCTGGATTATACACCACATATTTGAATTCGGATAGAGACTATTTTTATGAGAATGATGGAACCATGTTAGATGTCTATTCCGAAAACCCAACCGGGCCAGAATGCGCATTTACATATGGTGTAAATCAAGATGATGGAACGCTGGGTAATAATGAATGTGAACGATACAATAGAGAGCATATTGTTCCTCAATCTGTTTTTTCATCAGCCACTCCGATGTATTCGGATGCGCATTTTGTATTACCTTCGGACAAACACGTTAATGCACAAAGAGGTGATTTGCCTTTTGGAAAAGTCAATTCAGCCAATTGGACTTCTACTAATGGGACAAAAAGAGGTTCAAATTTGAATTCCGGTTATTCTGCTGGCTATTCAGGGACTGTTTTTGAACCAATTGATGAATTTAAAGGAGATATTGCAAGATGTATTCTTTATTTTGCAACTCGATATGAAAATGTTGTTGCTGGTTACAGTTATACCATGTTTAACAACACATCCGATCAGGTGTTTACATCTACATTTATTAGCATATTGTTATCATGGAATATTCTAGACCCCGTAAGTCCGAGAGAAATTACCAGAAATGATGCTATTTACGCAAGACAAGGTAACCGAAATCCTTATATTGATCATCCTGAATATGCCTGCCAAATTTGGGCTACAGCTTGTTCAACTCTTGCTACAAACACTTTTGAAACAGCAACAATTACTGTATATCCAAATCCTACAAACAATCACACTATTACAATTGAATCCTTAAATAATTTGGACGAAATTCAATTGATTACAATCAATGGACAAATTTTAAGAGAAATCAAAAATCCTATTTTGCAAAACAAAACCCTCACTATTGATAATTTACAACAAGGTTTTTACTTCCTTAAAATTTCATCAAACCAGCAACAAATCATCAAAAAGATTCTTGTAAACTAGTTTTTTGAGAAAATATAGAAACAAAAAAAGTCCCAAATTGGGACTTTTTTTTATATATAATTAATGAAATTAATCATTCATTGAAATCAAAAACTCTTCGTTATTTCTGGTTTTCTTGAAACGATCGTTTATAAAATCCATCGCTTCTACTGGGTTCATATCAGAAAGGTATTTTCTCATAATCCACATGCGTTGTAATGTTTTTTCATCTAACAACATATCGTCACGACGCGTACTTGAAGAAGTCAAATCAATCGCTGGAAAAATACGTTTGTTTGCGATTTTTCTATCCAATTGCAATTCCATATTACCGGTTCCTTTAAATTCTTCGAAGATTACTTCGTCCATTTTTGAACCTGTTTCGGTCAATGCGGTGGCAATAATACTCAACGAACCGCCATTTTCAACATTTCGAGCAGCTCCGAAAAAACGTTTTGGTTTTTGTAAAGCATTGGCGTCAACACCTCCACTCAAAACTTTTCCAGAAGCGGGTTGAACGGTATTATAGGCTCTTGCCAAACGCGTAATTGAATCCAATAAAATCACAACATCGTGACCGCATTCGACTAATCGTTTTGCTTTTTCAAGTACAATATTCGCAATTTTCACGTGTTCTTGTGGTTCTCTGTCAAACGTTGAAGCAATTACTTCGCCACGAACACTTCGTTGCATATCGGTAACTTCTTCAGGTCGTTCATCTATTAAAAGAACGATTAAATATACCTCAGGATGATTAGCGGCAATAGCATTGGCAATGTCTTTTAACAACATCGTCTTTCCTGTTTTGGGTTGCGCTACAATCATTCCGCGTTGTCCTTTTCCAATTGGAGAAAACAAATCGATAATTCGTGTAGAAATGGTACTTTGTTTTTCGGCTAATTTGAATTTTTCAGACGGAAAAACAGGCGTTAAATGTTCAAAAGAAACGCGATCACGAACCACTTGTGGATCATGACCATTTATTTTCAAAACACGAACTAGTGGGAAAAATTTTTCTCCTTCTTTTGGTGGACGAACAACACCTTTTACGGTGTCTCCCGTTTTTAAACCAAACAAACGAATTTGTGAAGTTGATAAATAAATATCATCCGGAGAAGCCAAATAATTATAATCTGACGAACGCAAAAATCCATATCCATCAGGCATCATTTCTAAAACGCCTTCACTTTCAATTATTCCATCAAACTCAAAATCGGAATGATTAAAATTTCCTTTTTTGGGTTTAAAATTTGGATTTTGATTGCCGTTTTTTTGATTTTGATTAGGATTTTGATTAGGATTTTGTGGTTTAGAGATAATTTGATTCTCAATCATATCGGGCTGAACGCTAGATTCGGAAGGAGTTTCTTGTGATGCTTCAATGGAATCAGCATTATTAATAGCGCCGTTTTCCTCTAAATTTGATTTTTTAAACTTTACGGCTTTCCTTTCAACACTTTCAGGTTCTAAAGGATTTGTGATTTTTTTTGAAATAGTAGTATCAACTCCAAAAGGAAAATAATCCGCTTCGCGAGGAAATTCGGTAGTTGAAAACAACGTTTTTTCTTCGTTTTTTTGAATCAATGGTTTTTTATCAGCCGTAATTCGGGTTCTTTTTGGTTTGTCTTCGGAAGTATTAATTGGCTCATTTTTAAAATCTTCCTTGCTATTAGCTGATTGAAAATCTAAAATTTGTGCGACTAATGCTTCTTTTTTTACACCGTTGAATTTTATTGTTTTTGTTGCTTTAGCAATTTCTTGAAGCTCACTGAGCTTCATTTCTTTTAATGCAGAAATGTCAAACATGAATGTTCTTGGAATTTAAGTGAATTTGAAAATAAATTGTGGATAGTGTTTTTTTAATTTGGATTGCCCGAAGAATGAAGTACTTACGGATTCGTTATGCAATAATACAAATAATTTTTATTATACAATAGCATTTCTTAAAAAGAAAATATATTTTTGTAAAAGAAATTCATTATAATGATACAAAGAATTCAAACCATTTATTTAATTCTAGCACTAGTAGTAACGGGTGTTTTACCATTTTGTTTTCCATTATGGACATTAAATGACGGCAAGGAATATTATTTTATGGCCGATCAATTCTATACGTTAGTTTTTGGTTTAGGAACAACGTTCTCATTAATTAGCATATTATTTTACAAAAAAAGACAACATCAATTTGTTTTGAACAGATTGACTATAATATTAAATTTAATTTTATTAGGATTATTTGTTTATCGTTCCCTAAATTTATCTGGAGAAACACCTGCTGTTTCGTTGAAAGGTATTGGGATGTTTCTTCCTATTGTTGCTATCGTTATGTTGGTTTTGGCCAACAAAGCCATCAAGAAAGACGAAGATCTCGTAAAATCTGTGGACCGATTGAGATAAACCTATAAACTTAGTTTATTTGTGCGAAGGAAAACCTGAATGAAAATTCAGGTTTTTTTTGTGTTAATTTATTCAATTGGGCTTGTAAAATATGCTTTAAACAATAA
>CAIMBK010000027.1 GCA_903839195.1 uncultured Bacteroidota bacterium
CAATTTATCTTATTGGAAATGGAACCACGCCAATATTAATCGGTTTAGGGCTGACGTCTTATGGTCTAATTAACAATGATTATCGGTCTTTGAATACCGCGTCTGGATTAATGGAAAGTTTGGCTGTATGTGGCGTTTTTAGTCAAACCATTAAGCGGGTTACTGGACGTCAAAGTCCTACTCCCGCAATGATTGATGGAAATGACGGAGGGTCTTGGACACCGTTTCCAAGTATTATTGCTTATACGAAACACACCCCAAAATACGACGCAATGCCTTCGGGGCATTTGATGACGGCGACGGCGTCACTTTATGTGATTATGGGTAATTATCCGGAGAAAAAATGGATTCGACCTGTTGGTTACACTTTGATTGGCGCGCTTAGTTTTCAAATGGTTCAAAGTAGCGTTCACTGGGTTTCTGATTACCCAATTGCTTTGGTTATGGGTTATATTATTGGGAAAAACATCTCAAAAAGTAACGTTGTAATTTCAGATTCAAAGAAAACAACACCTAAAAAATACACCTTCAATTTTGATGCTTACAGAAAATCAGGTATAAATATGATTGGCGCGAGGATAAATTTTTAAATAAAAAATGATGAAAATCAAACACCAAATTGCTTTCTTTTTTTTAGTCATTTTATCTTGTAATGCGCAATCTTCCGATTCCATTTTTTTTGGAAAAAAAGCGGATAAACTATCCTATAAGCAATTTATTGTTCCAACGGCTTTACTATCAAGTGGATTAGTCGTAAAAAGTCTTTCTTCAAATAAAACCTTGCAAGGCGATATTCGAAAAATTTTAGGTGTCGATTTTCATACAAAAGCAGATAATTATCTTCAATATGAAGCCATTGCACAAATTTATGGTGGAAAATTGTTGGGATTTAAGCCCAAAAATGATGTTTTACATCAAACTATAAACATAGTAATTGCAAATTCGATTATGTGTGGTCTGGTAATAACTTTTAAGCACAGTTTTAAAGAAGAAAGA
Source organism: uncultured Bacteroidota bacterium (assembly GCA_903839195.1). Classification (GTDB taxonomy): domain Bacteria; phylum Bacteroidota; class Bacteroidia; order Flavobacteriales; family Flavobacteriaceae; genus Flavobacterium. Next base: position 997 of record CAIMBK010000027.1, read on the forward strand.
CCCGATAATTCGAACGCCCTCAGTTTTCCTTCTGGGCATACGGCAACCGCTTTTACAAACGCATCCTTGTTGTATTATGAATACAAAGACAGTAATATTTGGTATGCCAGTAGTGGGTTTTTATTTGCCACTACAACTGGTTTTTTAAGAATTGCCAATAACAAACATTATACTTCCGACGTATTGGCTGGGGCCGGAATTGGACTTGGTGTCGGGATGATTGTTTCCTACTGGAACCCTTTCAAATCGATAAATCTCTCAAAAAACAAAACCCATGCAATAATTTATCCTCAAGTTGGGAAAAACTACGGCATAGGCTTATTAATTTATAAATAGCTTTTAGAAAGGAAGGTCGTCGTGATCTTCTTCTTTAAAATTTTCGGCTGGTTCAAACGCAGCTGCAGCTGGCATTGGCGGTGCTTGAGTTGGAGCAGCTGAAGCCAATCTTTCCACTCTCCAACCTTGAATTGCGTTGAAATATTTGGTTACACCTTGTGGATCTACCCATTCGCGACCTCTTAAATTGATAGAAACTTTTACTGCTTCTCCAACAGTATAATTATTCAATAAATCACATTTGTCTTGAACAAATTCAACCAAAATATGTTGAGGATATTGCTCATCTGTTGTAACTACTAATTCTCTTTTTAAGAAACTTCCGCTTCCTACATTTTTTGCTTCTCCAAGCATTTTAATTTTTCCTGTAACTTCCATCTTTCTTAAATTAATTATTTATAAATATACTAAATTCCTTTGGCCAACAAAACTTTCCAAGCAGAAATTGGATCGTTTGAATTCAAATATTCTTTGGCTAATTGGTATTGCTTTAAAATATCGTCAGCACTCAAAACGCCTTTAACTGTAAAATTCTGTTTTACAAATATATCAATTTCTACTTTTGAAGGCAATGCTTCTACATTTCCTAATTTGCCCAAATCATTTCCATCAAAAATCGAACTTTCTTTTATCCTAGTTGGAATTTGATCCACGCCAATTCCAAGAGTGGAAAGTGGTTTTGGGACCGAAAACAAGCCTTTATTCGCACGAGAATACCAATCGCCGCCCATGCGGGAAACCAAATCAATTTTCTTCGGATCGATTACGCCGTTTTCATCCAAAACCGCTTCGTGAATATGGATTTTTACCACTTCACAAATTACTAAATTTCCTGCGCCACCTTCATTTCCGAGACTAATAATTTCATTTACCTTACATTCAAATTGAACAGGCGATTCCATCACGCGGTAGGGTTTCACAATATCGGAAGGAACGGCTGTAAAACCTGCTTTTATAAACTCATTTATTCCATCGGGATATTCGGTGCTCGCCAACGACATTTGTTGCACCATATTATAATTGACAACATTAATAACCACTTCGCGAGTGGCTTCCGAATTAATTAGGGTATGTTTTGTGGTATTATTTCGAACCCGTCTGGCAGGCGAAAAAATCAAAATTGGCGGATTGGAACTAAAAACATTAAAGAAACTAAAAGGCGATAAATTTGGTCTTCCTTTTGTGTCAACAGTACTAGCAAAAGCAATTGGTCGAGGCGCAATCGCACTTTGCAAATACCCTTGCAATTTTGCTGGAGAAATGTCTTTCGGTTCAATGCTAATCATAACTTTCAATTTGAACAAAAGTACTAAAAATGGTTTAAGTTTATGAAAATTAATAGCAGATTCTTTGATGTATAAAAACCCAAAATAAAAATTGCTATATTTATGGCTCAAAATAAAAGGAATGCTATTTTCAAACAAAAGGACCTTCACTAGATGGTTTATTATTTTTGCTTCATTCGTAATCATATCATTGATTCTTTGGAATACCTATGTCTTTTTCCAAATTTTCAAAAACGAAGAACGCGTAAAGATGGAATATTGGGCAGATGCACAAAAAACCATTATCAACGCGGATGAAAACACCGAAATAGAATTACCTTATAAAATCATTAGCAACAATAAAACTATTCCGATTATTCTTACGGATGAAAAAGACAGTATTATTGGTCATAAAAATATCGATGAAAAAGAAATGGCTTTGCCGTTGGAAGCAAAATCGATTCTTCAAAAACTAAAAAAACAAAACGAACCGATCAAATTTGAATATGTCCCAGGTAAATTTCAATATTTATATTACGGAAATTCCTCTTTAATCAATAAACTCAAGTATTTTCCAATTGCTTTATTGCTAATAATCTTCTTATTTGGTGCGTTGGTATATAATTATTACCGAAGTACCAAAATGGCGACTCAAAACAAACTTTGGGCTGGAATGGCAAAAGAAACCGCGCATCAAATTGGCACGCCATTATCCTCATTAATGGGCTGGCTCGAAATCATGAAAGCCGATAATGTGGCTGAATCTACAATTGTAGAAATTGAAAAAGACATTGCTCGTTTGCAAAATATTACCGACCGTTTTTCGAAAATCGGTTCGGAACCTGTTTTAGAAACCAAAGACCTCGTTGCCGAAACCGAAAATTCCTTTCTTTATTTGCAATCGCGTTTTTCCAAACAAGTTGAATTTAGTTTCAAAGCGCCAAAATTGGCAATTATGGTTTCCTTAAATCCCGCGCTTCATAGTTGGACCATCGAAAATTTGATGAAAAATGCGATTGATGCCATGAAAGGGAAAGGAAAATTGGATGTCATTATCGAAGAAGACAAAGCCAATATTGTTAAAATAAAAGTAATCGATTCTGGAATGGGCATTCCAAAAAAACAGTTCAAAAGTATTTTCGAACCTGGATTTACTACCAAAAAAAGAGGCTGGGGATTGGGACTTTCGCTAACCAAACGAATTGTAGAAGACTACCACAAAGGAAAAATTAAAGTACTCAGTTCCGAAATTGGCAAAGGAACAACCATGCAAATTAGTTTTAGGAAACAACTAAATCACTAAGAAAAATTCTCTTGAACTGCTTTTGCTATTGCCAAAAATTCTTCTTCAGAAAAACGCACTTTATTTTGAAACCGCATTTCATCCATTTCATTCAAAGGAATCAAATGAACATGTGCGTGAGGGACTTCAAGACCAATAACCGACATTCCAATTCGCTTGCACGGTATGGTTTTTTCTAAGGCGATGGCAACTTTTCTTGCAAAATGCATCAAGCCCAAATAATGCGCTTCGTCCATATCGAAAATCTTGTCGATTTCAAATTTTGGAATGCACAATGTATGTCCTTTTGCATTGGGATTGACGTCTAAAAAAGCCAAATAATTTTCATCTTCTGCTATTTTATAACAGGGGATTTCTCCGTTGACAATTTTGGTAAAAATGGTTGACATTTGAATTAATCTCTAGAAATTTCAATAATTTCAAATTTCAAAACACCATTTGGAACAGTGATTTCTGCGATTTCGCCTACCGATTTTCCAAGTAATCCTTTTCCAATTGGCGAAGTAACTGATATTTTTCCGGTTTTTAAATCGGCTTCACTTTCGGCGACTAAAGTATATTTCAACTCCATTCCATTGGATAAATTTTTGATTTTTACATTGGATAAAACCAACGCTTTTGACAAATCAAGATGTGTTTCGTCAATCAAACGGGCATTCGAATGCACTTCTTCCAATTTGGCAATTCGCATTTCTAGCATGCCTTGCGCTTCTTTGGCAGCATCGTATTCGGCATTTTCAGACAAATCGCCTTTATCTCTTGCGTCTGCTATATCTTGTGATGCTTTTGGACGCATCACACTTTTCAAATGATCTAATTCTTCTCTTAATTTTTTTAATCCTTCTGCTGTGTAATAAGATACTGCACTCATAATTTCATTATTTATAAAATAGAAAAAATCCCATCATCAACGGGATTTCTTTTTTCAAAGATATTGTAATTTTTTATTAGTCTATAATAATATGTTAATCATATTGAATTCAAAGTTAAATAAATTAAATTTGTTCTGCTATTATTTTATAGTTTTTTTACTCATGAAAAAATATATTTTGCTTTTATTGCTGCCGATTTTTTGGAATTGCAATCCTGAAAATTTCAATAATAACAATCCCTATATTCCAAATTATACCTTTTCGGTAGATATAAATATGGACTTACCCAGTTATACTAATTTGCAATTTGTAAGCAACGGAAAATACATTGCCAATTACGGCGCGCGTGGAATCATTGTTTTTAATGCTGGAAATAACAATTTTGTGGCCTACGACGCGGCGTGTCCAAACCAAGCGATGAGCGCCTGCTCAACGATGTCGGTGAGTGGAATCAACGCGATTTGTTCTTGTGACAATGCATCCTACAACCTTTTTTCTGGCCAATGCGTTGGAAAACAATATCCTCTAAAACCGTATCGCGTGGTCGTTAATGGAAATAACATCCGGGTTTATAATTAAAATCTAGAATTTCAAAGTAACTCCCGCCAAAAAATTAATTCCAGCTTGCGGAAAATAATAAACATATCCTCCGCCATAATCGGCGCCATTTGAAACAATTTTTTCGTCGAAAACATTATTAATTAATGCCGAAAAAACAATCGCTTTAAAGATGCTTTTTGGTTTTATTTCATAAATTAAATTGATATCGGTTTGCGAATAGGCATCCAATTTCGAACCGTTGTCATTGGCATTTCCCATAAATTGTTTCCCAACAAATTTAGTTAAAAGCGTTGCTTGAAATGCTTTGGATGGAACAAATGAAAGCGCATTTCCAGCAATACAATTTGGAGAAAACGCAATATTTGTGTTGCCTAAAAACTCTAAATTCGATCCGTTGTCAAGCACAAAATCGATGTTTTTGTTTTGGCTAATGGCAAAATTCGGGCTAATAATCCATTGATTTACAACCGAAAACTTGGTGTCCAATTCCAAACCCAAACGATAACTTTTTCCAATATTAGTTCGAATTGGGTTCCCGACGTTATCCAAAGCGCCTGTTAAAACCAATTGGTCTTTATAAAACATATAATATCCGTTGATATTAATTTTGGTTTTGGAAGTTTCAAAGCGCCATCCGAGTTCAAAATCGTTTAGTTTTTCAGGTTTTGGAGCGCCATTTTCATAATCGGTTCGATTGGGTTCCCGATTGGCTTTGGCATATGAAAAATAAATATCGCTTTTTTCCTTTATTTTATAAGTAATTCCAGCCTTTGGATTTACAAAATTAAAAGTATCGTCCACAAGATTTGGCTGAACGCCATTGGCTTTATAATTAACATTTCGGTATTGCAAATCGGCAAAAAGACTCCATTTTGAAGTCATTTGATAATTAACTTTGGCATAAAAAGTAGCGTCGATTTTATTTCCATAATCGTCATAAAAATGATTGTCCAATTCGCTTGTAGATGCAAATCGCGCCCAAATAATTTTTCCAAAATGTAATCCTTCATATTTATTCATGCTTCCGCCAAAAATAATATCCAGATTGAATTTAGTATAATTTACAGAAAATGTCGTTCCATAAAAATCATTATCCAACCATTTTTGATTGATCAAATCGGTAGAATTGATTGTTTCATTTCCAATATTTATAGGCGTTAATCCATAATCGCCAAATGCAGCGGCTTGTTCATAATTTTCATAAAACCCCTTCCCTTTTGTGTAATGAACGGCCAAATTAGAACTCCAATTTGGGGACCATTTTTCGTTCCAATGCAATTGATAATGATCCTGTTGGTAATTATCGGTTTGGTTGCTGTAAAATTGGGTGTTTCCAAAACTATCGGTATACATTCCTGCGTAATTGAAGGTTCTATCATTGGATAAAGTGGCGGCGTCAACACCATACCAAGATTGATACGTTTTTTCGGTTCCGCCAAAAACAAGCGCTTTAATCAAGGTAGTTTTTCCGACGTAGGTTCCTTGTAAAAAATAGGATTTCAAATCTGAAAAAGCACGATCAACGTAGCCGTCAGAGTGTAAATTGGAAACTCGTCCGGCAATTTCAAAATGATTGTTCAATAATCCGGTGCTGAATTTTACATTGTTTTTTCTAGAATTAAAACTCCCAAACGAATTAGCAATTTCGGCCGAACTTTCTTTGGAATAATTATAGGTGAGCATATTCAAACTTGCGCCGAACGCTCCCGAACCGTTTGTTGAAGTTCCCACGCCACGTTGCAACTGAATACTTTCAAGCGAGGAAGCAAAATCCGGCATATTAACCCAGTACGTTCCTTGCCCTTCAGAATCGTTGTACGGAATTCCATTGATGGTAACATTTACGCGAGTCGCATCACTTCCACGAACACGAATTCCAGTATAACCAAATCCATTTCCAGCATCGGAAGTGGTAACAACGGAAGGTAAAAAATTCATTAAAATCGGAATGTCTTGTCCTAAATTTCGAAAAGTGATTTCCTTTTTGTTTAAATTACTGAAACTTACAGGCGTTTTGGAATCGACGCGGATGGCTGAAACCAGAACCTCATCGAGTGTGATTTTTGTAGTGTCTTTTTGTTTTTCCTGTGAAAAAGAGTAGAAAGAAAATAGAAGTAATAAAAGAATAAAGACTAATGGGCTCTTGGTTCTTGGCTCTTGGCTCTTTTTTAAAAATAAATAGTTCATCCGTAAATAATATTACGAATAAAAGGGGGAATTATTCTTTTGTTAAATTAAATTGATTGTTACTATGAAAAATAGATAGTGCGCTACGCTACTTTTTTATCATTTTTTCCCTTGGCAGCATTACCTGCCCAGGTTCTTTGGGTATAATCTCAGCTGTAATTTCATTTCTGGAATCTAGCACCCCTTTGAGACAGAACAAAACTAATTATAAATTATGAATTATGAATTACAAAAAATTAAAATTCTGGTTTTTTCCTGTTTTTCTTGAGATCAGAAAGATTTTTTTTGTCTTTAATTCGTTTTCTGATAACCGATTTCGGAATTTTTGTAGCCTTTCTTTTTTTTGGAATATGCAAGGCTTGCGTGAGAATCGTAAAAAAACGCTTGATAACAATTTCTTTGTTTTTGAGTTGGCTTCGGTCCTCATCACAATTTAATATAAGCACATTTTCAGTGGTTAATCGGCTGAGTAAATTGGAAATTAAAAGTTCTTTTTCTTCCATCGACAAGAAAGAAGATTTTTCGATATCAAATGACAACACGACTTTGGACGAAACTTTATTCACATTTTGTCCGCCGGCACCACTACTTCTAACGGCTTTAAATTGTAGTTCCGAAATTAATTTGTCTTTTTCGATCACGATTCCAATTGTATATTAGAATTAGTCATTTTGATGCGCGGGTTTCAGTAAATCATTAACGGTTTTTACTGGATTGAAAGTAATTAGCGGTACTTCTACAAAAATGGTAATCCAATTTGCCATCGCGCCATTCCACAAACCAGGCAATTCATAGGCTTTTAAATTGATTCCTTTTTTGTTTTTTTCAACAATAAAACCGGCAGTACTATCTACAAAATGTTCCAAATCAAATTTAATTCCTTTGTAATTTTTTATGCCACAAACCAAATCGACAGGGTTAAAATGGGTTGCATTTTTAAAAATCGCAAACTGATTCGCATTGGCCAAATCAATTTGCGCCGATTCAACAATTTGAAGGGAAATCATTCCTTTTTGATCTTTTACCCAAAAAGGACCGCCGCCAACTTCACCTTCATTTTTGACCATTCCGCAAACGCGTATTGGACGATTTAGAACTTCTTTGAGGTATTCGATTTTGTTTTCTATTGTATATTTTGCATAATCATCGGTAATTGGAATTAGCAAATCATTGGCAGCAAAACGAGCAATTTCTTCAATAATTCCAGAATTATTAGAATCCATTTCTGACAAATAAAAAGCAATTTTGTGTTGAAATTCTATCAAAATTCCAGCCAACGATTTTTTGTAAAGCGAAATCGTCTCGATGTGATTTTGTATAATATTATCGATGTTTTTAATGAAAACTATATCGGCATCCAGTTGGTTTAGATTTTGAATCAAAGCGCCATGGCCGCCTGGACGAAAAATTAATTGATCAAATTCATTCCTCAAAAAAGCATTTTCTTGATCAACGGCAATGGTGTTGGTCGCTGTTTTTTGAAAGGAAAAATTAATATTAATTTTTGTTTTGAATTGCGATTCCATTTTTTGTTTAACCCAATCAATTGACTTTTCAAATTGCGTTTGATGGTTTTCAGAAATCGTAAAATGCAAATGCGATTCGTTTTTTGAGGTGGCATAAAAAACACATTCGTTTAAATGTTCTTCTACGGGAGTTGCCATATGAGTTTTGTAATTATGAAACGGTAAAATTCCTTTTGGTTTAGAGGCAAAATCGAAGGTTTTTTCGGTCAGAATAGTGTGTATAAAATGATAGTTTTTTTTATCTTTTTCCCAAGAATTAAAGTCAGAAAATTGATTTTTCAAATGAGTGTCGACTTGCGCAAAAAACGGAAACTTCTCCATTCCAGATAAAAAAATCATCAAATCGGAGGCGTTTTTTCTGTTTATATAAGCGTTAATTGTTTCGTTTTCTAGTTCAAAATCGTTTAAGAATTCCGTCAGAAATTTAAACATTCTACTTGCGGCGCCCGATGCGGGAACAAATTTTTTGAGTTTTAGTTTTTCTTTTTGGGCGTCAAACAATTTGGCAAAATATTGGTGTTCGGTCATTGAAAATTGTAAAATTCCGTCGTCTATAATTGCTGGTCGATCAATAATGGCTTTTTGAATGCCTTTTTGATAACTGTTTATTTGTATTTCAAGTGCTTCCGTTGGGATTCCCGATTCATAAATTTGAACAAAATCGTTGGAAGAAAAACCTAGTTTTTTGGCCTTTGTAAGTTCTGAAATGATTAAAATTGATTGATCAAGTCGTTCTTGTTCGTTTCCTTTTAAAACAATAAATGGTTTTTTGAAATCAATTAATGCCTTTTTGAATTGTTCGAAAGTAGCTTCTCTTTCATTTGGTTTGTCGCGCAAATCATCGGATTTCCATGGAACATCGATATCGGTTAGGAAAAATAAATCGTATTGGTTTTTTTTGGCGGCTTTATCTAAAATTGGATCACAAAAACCATAATACAATTCGGAGAAAACTTTTGTCACGAGCAAGCAAGTGTCGCAAAACAAGAACGTATTTGCGAATTCCAAAGCTTGATTTTCTAGTTGAATTTGACCATAAGCGATGGGAAGCAAATCTTCTGGGGAACAAATTTCTTGTTTTTCGTTCCATTTTTGTTGTAGATATTCACGCGCATATTCGGGCGCCCAAGTCGTTTTGAAATGGGTTGCGAGTTGATTTGCCAAAGTAGTTTTCCCGGTACTTTCGGGACCAAAAAGGGCAATTTTAATTATTTCTGAACGCTGTTGTTTAAGGTTTTCTTCCATTCTAAATAGCCAAAAATGGCAATAATTGTAAATACGATATATTGAAAACTAGTAAATGTATATCCTTTATAAAAATAAAGCGGGATGGAAACAATGTCGCCTATAATCCACAAAATCCAGTTTTCGACTTTTCGTTTGGCCATGAGCCACATTCCAACGAAGAAAACGCCTGTTATAAAAGTATCGACATATGCCGTCCAAGTGGTAAATTTATTAAAAAATAGGTAAACTATGATTACAAATAAAATAGTTGCGGTGAAAATATAGAAAGAAATCCATTTTTCGGCGTTGGAGAGTCGCGAGATTGGGAATTCGACAACGCCTTCTTTTTTGCGTGTCCAATGATACCAGCCGTAAATGCTCATTACAAAATAATAGCCATTGATCATCATATCGCCAAGAAGCGTCCATTTCCAAAGCAAATAAACATAGATTGCGGTGTTAATTAAACCCGTTGGAAAGACCCAAATATGGTCTTTTTTGGCGAACCAAACGCTGAGTAATCCGAATAGAACGGCTGTAATTTCCAGAATAACATCAGACGTTGGGTAATTTTTATATTGGGAAAAGAAATAGTCTAGCATATAAAATTAGTTTTGAAAGGCATAAACCAGCGTGAAATTTTCGATTGTTTCAAATGGGCAAACAAAGGAACCAATTGTTTGGTCAAAATGCAATTGGGCGCTTGCTTTTTGGTTTGAGAGCGTAAATGGAGCTACAGAAATATTGTCTTTGAAACTGATTCCAACTTCGTTTCTGATTTTAAAAATAGCTTCTTTGATTCCCCAAATAATGGTTAGTTTTTGGATGTAATCGGGGGAATTATCATCTAAAAAAGCGTTTTCGGATTGGATGAATTTGGGTGCGATTTTAATAATTTTTTCGCGTAGCATTTCCATGTCGATGCCACAGTTTTCGTTGCTGATGATAATGGCCGAAAAGTAGTGGGAATGTGTGATTGAAATATGTTTTCCGTTATTTAAATGCGGTTTTCCGAAGGAATCGTAATCTAAATCATGGTCCGAAAAACCGGCTTCTTGCAGGAGTTTTCGAACGCTCAGGAAGCCGCGCTGGTGCATTTCGGATTTCATTGATGCTAGTCGAATTTGGCTTTTTTCGTTTAAAATAACCGCGTCAAAAAGTATTTGGAACGTTTCGGTGATGTTCCAAATGTAAATTTTTGTTTCTGGCGAGACGGCTATTGTTTTATAAAGCGGCATTTTCTAGTTGAATGTTGACTGTTTAAACTTTTTTAGCCCCGATGGTAACGGCATCCTCTTGTGGCGGGGTTCGCCACAAGAGATATAGTGGACAGCGGGATTGGCTTCTGAAAAAAACATCATTAAATTGATTTTTAAAAGATTAGGTGCTTAAACAATTCATAATTAGTCTTGAAAAGTTTTTTATATCCTAAGCTATTGTCTAAATTTGCAAAAAATTTATCATTACAAATATACTATAAATGAGTACAACGACTATGCCTTTTGTGGCTTACAAAGTAAAAGACATTTCCTTGGCGGCTTGGGGAAGAAAAGAAATTGAATTGGCTGAGGCCGAAATGCCAGGATTGATGGCGCTTCGTGCAGAATACAAAAATGAACAACCACTTGCTGGCGCTCGTATTGCGGGATGTTTGCACATGACGATTCAAACGGCGGTTTTGATAGAAACCTTAATTGCCCTTGGTGCGGAAGTGACATGGAGTTCTTGTAATATATTTTCTACTCAAGATCAAGCGGCGGCTGCGATTGCGGCGGCTGGGATTCAGGTTTATGCTTGGAAAGGATTGAACGAACCTGATTTTGACTGGTGTATTGAGCAAACTTTGTTCTTTGGCGAGGACAGAAAACCATTAAATATGATTTTGGACGATGGCGGTGATTTGACCAATATGGTGATTGACCGTTATCCGGATTTAATTGCTGGCATAAAAGGATTATCGGAAGAAACTACTACTGGAGTTCATAGATTGTACGAAAGAGTGAAAGCGGGAACGTTGCCAATGCCGGCAATTAATGTGAATGACTCGGTTACAAAATCGAAATTTGATAACAAATACGGATGTAAAGAATCGGCTGTTGATGCGGTTCGTCGTGCTACTGATATTATGTTGGCTGGAAAACGTGTGGTAGTTTGTGGTTATGGCGATGTTGGAAAAGGAACTGCGGCCTCGTTTAAAGGTGCTGGTTCTATTGTAACGGTTACCGAAATTGATCCAATTTGTGCGCTTCAAGCGGCAATGGATGGTTTTGAAGTTAAAAAATTGGCTACTGCAATTGGAACTGCCGATATCGTAATTACGACAACTGGAAATAAAGATATTGTATTGGAAAGCGATTTCCGAGCGATGAAAGACAAAACGATTGTTTGTAATATTGGTCATTTTGACAACGAAATTGATATGGCGTGGTTGAATACTAACTATGGCGCTACCAAAGTGGAAATCAAACCACAAGTGGATAAATATACTATTGATGGTGTTGATATTTTGGTTTTGGCCGAAGGTCGTTTGGTAAATCTTGGTTGCGCTACGGGTCACCCAAGTTTTGTAATGAGTAACTCCTTCACGAACCAAACCTTGGCTCAAATTGAATTGTGGAAAAACAGTGCGGCCTATAACAACGATGTTTATATGTTGCCAAAACATTTGGATGAAAAAGTGGCAATGTTACACTTAGCAAAACTAGGTGTTGAATTAGAAACCTTGCGTCAAGATCAAGCCGATTATATTGGTGTTGAAGTTCAAGGGCCTTTCAAACCGGAGTATTATAGATATTAGTATTGTATTTAAGGACAAACTATTACAAAAAAAAGAGCAACTAATGTTGCTCTTTTTTTATGTAAGAGAATATTAAAATTTGTATTGAATTCCAAGGGAGGTGTTAACCGTTGATATTTTTGCTTCATCTAATTGAATAATTCCATCATTATAAGCGGCAAATTTAGTTGATAAGTAATCTAAATTTAAAGAAATTGCCCAATGTTTTGCTAAAGAAAAATTCATGCTACTTCCTAACATAAATCCTGTTGAATTGGCTAATTGTAACTTTCCGTAACCTAAGTCTCCTGTATCATAGCTTCCTGATGTAAAGGCAATTTGAGGTTTTAAATCAAATGCAATTTTATCATTTAAAGGAAAAGAAACCATTGGGCCAACTGCAAAGTATCCAACAGCATATATTACACTTGAATAAGTGTTGTCAGAAAATGCAGTTCCTCCCCAATTTAAGGTAGCTCCAAAGTTCTCGCTAAATCGATACCCCATATTTATTAACCCTAAATTCAACCCTGTTCCTGCATCATTTCCATTTGAAGTCAATTCACCCCCTGGAAAAGCTGCTCCAATCGAAACACCAATATAACCTTTTGAATCTTGTGCATTTGTAATACTAAATGCAAAAAACGTTATAAGAATTAAAATAATTTTTTTCATTTTTGTTGTTTATTAATTTTGCTTACTCTTTTCGGTTTTCAGCTTACCCTCTTATTTTTTGTTTTTTTAATATTTTTTTTGCCTTTTCTGGTAACTGATATTTTATTCCTGTTTGTGAATTAATTTCTTTACCTGCGCAATTTACAAAACTACTTATTTTGACAAAATTACCAGAGAGGGTAAGGAGTTCAATAGTTGAATTTCCTGCGCATATTACCTCTCCAAATGAAATTACTGTGGAGGAAGTGTGTAAAAAAACATCTGAAATAGCTACAGTAGTGTAGCCGTTTGAAATCAAAAGATTTAAATCCGCACCACTAAATATTGATGATGCTGGTATGTTTGATGTGTAAATTGATAGTTTTTGAGTAGTGTCTTCTAAAACTTGAGTATTACCCCCGACAGTTGGCGGAACAAAATTATAACAATTAGCTGAAGTTACTTTACTGTAATTTGAACTATTTGAATTTGAAATTACAGTAACTACATCTACGTTTTGAGTAGTAAAAGTTGTTTTCCAATTTCCAACATGAGAGGGAAAAAAAGTAGTTGGTGCTGGAGAACTATCATTATTAGACGAGCAAGAAAATAACGCAATAACTAAAATACTTAAAATAATTTTTTTCATTTTTATTTTTATTAATTTTGCTTACTCTTTTTGGTTTTCAGCTTACCCATAAAATATAATAATATCAAATAAATTAATATTATTTAGATGCAATATTTACTTTGAAAGATTTAGCCCCTGCTAATTGAGTTCCGTCTATACCGTTATTTACGCTATATTTTCCTGCTGGTAAGTCTTTTAAAATATAATAATTACAGATTCTAGCGACATCAACATATTTTGCTCCGGCCGTATTTGCTGCAGATAATGCCATATTGGCTACTAGGCCCCCAATTCCACCCAAACCAGAAGATGCCGAAGTATCATATCTTATTTCACCTCTTCTTGTGTATAGCGTTTCATTGGTCCTTGTAGACTTAATAATATATTCGACTTCAACAATAACTTTTGAGGCTAATGATGATTTGTCCCATTTATGTATAATTGTAAAAATGGCAATATCAGCACCAAAAACTTCGGCAAATTTATTTAGAGGATTGTTTATAAACAATTCCGAATCAAACGCACTCTCTTTTTTCATAATCTCCATAGAGAGAAAAGGAGGAATTACGTAATATCCTGCATCAGCAATTGGCGTATATATGGTTGAATGAAAATATTCTTTTGCATCAATATTTGTACTTCTATTAATTGGAGGCATTATAAGGGCAATTAAAGGCTTTTCATCGTACATTCCTTTATATGCTACAGATTTTAGAACTGGTGCTGTGGTTGTACAGCTTGAAATTACTATCGAAGCAATTATCAATATTAGGCTTATTTTTCTCATTATTCAGTCATTTTTATTATTCGTCCAATAAATAATTTTGATTCTGGGTATAAATCCATTTCTTTTTGAAACATTGCTTTCGCGTTTTGAACATCATTTGCTTGAAGCAATAAAAACCCATAATCTGCATATATACCGGGAGGAACAACTCCTCTAGTTCCTTTTTGCTTTTTTATTATTTTTTGATATTCTTCGCTTAATTTTGTGCTCGTTTTTTCGTTTGTATTTTTTAGATAACTATAACTATTTGATTCATACTTATTCCAAGTATAAAGATTTGTTGGCGCTGAGCAGGACGCTAATAGAAAAATGGTAAATGCTGCTAAAATTGGGTTTCTCATGGTAAAATAATTTTTTTGGATTCTTGTGTTGTAATAAATATTTGCTTGTTATAGATTAATTTATTTTCAAAATAAACTTTTAAGTTGTGACTACCTGTGGAAATTGCATAAACTTCTCCTCTTAAACGGCCTACCCTGTCATTATATACTTTTGCTACAAAAGGAATGTTTTCATCAACAACTACTTGAACTCCCTCAGAATAGTAACTTGGCTTTCCTATAAATTCCAAATAGGATTCATTAGTTAATCCCCGAGAAGCTGTTTTTGTTCCTCCACAACTTGTTAATATTAGGAGAATTAGTACTGTAATATATTTTAAATTGTTCATTATTTAATTTGTTTTATAAAATAATTATTTAAATTTTTGGCATCCATATCCCCTTCAATAAACTCGACCATGGAGAATTCATTTTGAGGGTCTCCTCCGGTGAAAATAATTTTTACTTTTCCGCTTACTTTTCCTGGAAGCTCAATGTTCATTCCTGTTTGTGGATTCTTAACGGTTCTTCCTTTTAATATAACTTCATAAACGTCATCTATTTGAATTCCTTGGGTTTTTCCTCCAGCAATAATAATCCCATTACTATCATTTGATAATATAAATGACTTCCATGGTCTATCCATACAGTTATTTATAATATTCTCAACTAATTTAGAAATTGCTGCAGAAATTGCTTTGTCACTCAGTGTAGCGTCATAATCTGTTCTTTTTCCTAAACCCATAACTGTTTTATCGGTTGTCTCTGCTTCTCCTTTTGCTTCTTCAGAATAAATTATTTGACCTGTTGAAACATCAACCAATCTAATGCTAACACCTGCTTCAACTGTTTGTGTTTTAGTTCTTGAAAATACATTAACGCCTCCAACATTTTTTCTTCCAAATTCTGTGATGGAACCAATTATAAGATAATCAGCACCAACTTTTTGGTAATCTGTGCTATTAGCAATATTAATCTCAGCTAAAATTTTATCAAGGTCTTGCCTTTCTAACAAGATAAACTTATTTGATGAGGCTAATTTGGCAGATAAAATATCAACTGCTTGTTTACCCATAGGGTCATTATTTTTATCGTAAAATATTCCTTTAGCATATTGCGTTTCATTAGAAAAACGAGCTATTGCTACCTTACGCTTTAAAACTTTTGATTCGGTGCTAATTTCTTGATTGACAGGAACGGTGTTTACGATTTTTTTTTGAGCAATACTATTTACTGCAAAAAAAGAAGAAATGATAATTAATAATAGTTTTTTCATTGTATCATATTTTTATCAAAAAAAAGAAATTAACCCGAGAATTCCTAATTAATTTTAAATTTATTAAAGAAATTAAATTATAATATCATTTGTATATATTACTCCTGAAAAAACTCCCGAATAAGCTTTTTCATTTAAACAAAAAACCCATTTCTTTCGAAATGGGTTTTTTTTGAATATGAAAAAATCAGTATTCTTATGCTTCGAATGGAAGTATAGAAACGTATGATTTATTTTCTCCTTTTTTCTGGAACTTAACCACTCCATCAACTCTAGCGTGTAGCGTATGATCTTTACCCATGTAAACATTTTCACCTGGATTGTGTTTTGAACCTCTTTGTCTAACGATGATGTTTCCTGCAATAGCTGCTTGACCCCCAAAAATCTTAACGCCTAAACGTTTTGATTCTGATTCTCTACCATTCTTGGAACTACCGACACCTTTCTTGTGAGCCATGACGTTTTAGTTTTATCTTGTTATTATTCTTTTGTCTCTTCTTTTTTAGCTTTTGGAGCTTTTTTTACTTTCGGTACTACAACTTCTTCAGTGGCTTCTACTTGAACCGCTTCTTTTTTAGGAGCCGCTTTTTTAGGAGCTGATGTCGAAATTCCTTCTATTACAATTTGAGTAAGATACTGACGGTGTCCGTTTCTTTTTTTGTAACCTTTTCTTCTTTTCTTTTTGAAAACGATTACTTTATCTCCTTTTAAGTGTTGTAACACTTTGGCTTCTACTGAAGCACCTTCTATAGCTGGGGCGCCCAAAGTGATTGTGCCATTATCATCTAACAAAAGAACTTTGTCGAAAGTAATTTTCGATCCTTCTTCACTTGCTAAACGATTAACATAAACCTTTAGATCTTTGCTAACTTTAAATTGATGCCCTGCTATCTCTACGATTGCGTACATAACAATATTGTTTAATTAATTTTTAAGAGTGCAAATATACCATTAAAAATTTAATGTGCAACCCATTAAGTAAAAAAACCCCAAATAATCCATAATTATTAGGGTTTTCATAAATGTAGAGCTGTTATTTGATTATTAAAAAGTTAAATTCTGTTAAATTAACAGCTGAGTAGTTTCACTTCATTGAAAAAAAGTTATTTTTGAGGGTCTATTTATTAGAAATAGAAAAAATACAAACTAATTTATTAATCTTTTATGAAAAAATCATTAATGGCTTTAGGTACAATGCTTATGCTAGGCGGAGTTGCTTCAGCGCAAAAAGTTGCTTTTGAGGAATACACTTTAGACAATGGTCTTCATGTAATTCTTCACAACGATGCTTCGGCACCGGTAATCATTACTTCGGTAATGTATCATGTAGGTTCTAAAAACGAAAACCCAGAACGAACTGGATTTGCTCACTTTTTTGAACATTTATTATTTGAAGGAACAGAAAATATTAAACGTGGAGAATGGTTTAAAATTGTTACTGCCAATGGGGGAACCAATAATGCCAATACTTCTGAAGACAGAACGTACTATTATGAAGTATTCCCATCAAATAGTTTAGAGTTAGGACTTTGGATGGAGTCAGAAAGAATGATGCATCCTATTATTAATCAAATTGGTGTTGACACTCAAAATGAAGTTGTAAAAGAAGAAAAACGGCTACGAGTTGACAACCAGCCTTATGGTAGCTTAATTGCTGAAGTAAAGAAAAATATGTATGTAAAACATCCATACCGTTGGGCTACAATTGGCTCAATGGATCATTTAGATGCAGCAAAATTAGAAGAATTTCAAGCATTTAATAAAAAATTCTATGTTCCAAATAATGCCGTTTTAGTTGTTGCAGGAGATTTAAATGATATCCCAAAAACAAAAGAATGGGTTAATAAATATTTTGGAGCCATCCCAAAAGGTAAAGAGGTTGTGGTTGAAAAATTTGTTGAAGAACCAATTACTTCTACTCTCAAAGCTAGCTATCAA